>JAJZEG010000026.1 GCA_021828605.1 Pseudomonadota bacterium
CTACACCCAGCATTTCCGGGCGCGCAAAGGCGGCAATGGCGCGGGGCGCGATTGCACCGGGGCGGCGGCGCCGACCTTGCTGATCAAAGTGCCGATTGGCACCCAGATTTTCGCCGATGATCGAGAAACCTTGCTGGCTGATTTGGATAAGCCGGATATGCAGGTCACGTTCCTGCGCGGCGGCGATGGCGGTCATGGCAATGCGATGTTCAAAACCTCGACCAACCGCGCACCGCGCCGGGCCGATCCCGGCTGGCCGGGCGAGGAACGCTGGGTGTGGTTGCGGCTCAAGCTGATCGCCGATGCCGGGCTGATCGGCCTACCGAATGCCGGCAAATCGACCTTTTTAGCGGCAGCCTCAGCGGCACGTCCGAAAATTGCTGATTATCCGTTTACCACCCTGCATCCGCAGCTGGGTGTGGTGCGTCTCTCGATGATCGAGGAATTCGTGCTGGCGGATATTCCCGGCTTGATCGAGGGCGCGCATGAGGGTTCGGGCCTAGGTGATCGGTTTCTGGGTCATGTGGAACGCTGCGCGGTGCTGATCCATCTGGTCGATGGGGCGGCGGGCGACGTGGTTAAAGCCTGGCGCACGGTGCGCGAGGAATTGCGGGCCTATGGCGGCGGTTTGGCCGATAAGCCTGAGTTGATTGTGCTGAATAAGTCGGACGCGATGAGCCCGCGCGAAACCAGCGCCCGGCGCGCGGCCTTGGCGCGGGCGAGCGGGGCGCCGGTGATGTTGGCGTCGGCTGCGGGGCAAACCGGGGTTGATGCGGTGCTGCACGCAACCTTGGCGATGATCCGCGCCGCGCGCGCATGAGCCAGCCAGTGAGCCCGGCATTGGATCAGGCTCGTTTGGTGGTGGTGAAAATTGGCAGCGCGCTGATTGTTGATCCTGTCGCCGCCGAACCGCGCACCGGTTGGTTGGCGAGTGTGGCGGCTGATATTGCCATGCTGCGGGCGCGCGGGGCGCGGGTGGTGGTGGTGTCCTCAGGGGCGATCGCCTTGGCGCGGCGGCAGCTTGGCCTGACCCAAAAGCGTTTGCGCCTCGAAGAAAAACAAGCGGCGGCGTCGGTGGGGCAAATTCGGCTGGCCAGCGCCTGGAGTGCGGCTTTGTCGAGCTTTGGGATCACCGCGGCACAATTGCTGCTGACCCTGGGTGATACTGAAGACCGACGCCGCTATTTGAATGCGCGGGCGACCTTGCACACGCTGCTGGAATTGGGCTGTGTGCCGGTGATTAACGAGAATGATTCGGTCGCGACCGGGGAAATCCGCTTCGGCGATAATGACCGGCTCGCCGGGCGGGTGGCCGAAATGATCGAAGCCGATCAGCTGATTTTGCTCTCGGATATTGATGGTCTTTATACCGATGATCCCAAGCGCAATCCCGAGGCGCGCCATATTCCGCTGGTGAGCGCGCTGACCCCTGAAATTGAGGCGATGGGCGGTGCGCCGCCGCCCGGCTATTCCTCGGGCGGGATGCGCACCAAGCTGGTCGCCGCGCGGATCGCAACCCAAGCGGGATGTGCGATGGCGATTGCGCTGGGTGGTGCCGATCACCCGCTGGCAGCGTTGCTGGAGGGTGCGCGCTGCACCTGGTTTTTACCCTTGCCGGGCGGGCGTTCGGCGCGCAAACGCTGGATTGCCGGGTCGTTGGCGCCGCTGGGTCGGATCACCTTGGATGCGGGGGCGGTGCGCGCGATTGAACGCGGATCATCGTTACTGCCGGCGGGCATCATCCGAGTTGATGGTCAATTTGAGCGCGGCGATCCGGTTGATCTGGTTGCCCCCGATGGCATGATTCTGGCGCGCGGGCTGTGCGCTTATTCGAGTGCGGATACCACGATTATTGCCGGGCATCGGACCGAGGATATCGAGGCACGTCTGGGCTGGCGCGGGCGCGATGAAATTATTCACCGCGATGATCTGGTGCTGCTCGACCCATCCGCGCCCGCCGCTCAAGCGTAGGGTCTCAGTCCCAGGCGGGGGAGAACCCAGGATCGACCAGGCGTTGATCCTTGGGCAATTGCGCAATGACCGCGCGGTCGGCTGCATCGAGGCGCACCGCCAGCGCATCCCAGTTCGCTCGCTGGCTTGACGCCCGGGCGGCCTTGGGGATCGCCGCCACGCCATCCTGCTCGAGCAGCCAGGCTAAGGCGATTTGGGCGGCGCTGACGCCGTGCTTGGCCGCGATGGGTGCGAGGGCAGGGTTATCGCCGAGCCGACCTTGCGCCAGCGGACAATAAGCACTCACCACAACTTGGTGCGTGCGGGCATAATCCAACACGGCCTGCTGGCCGAGCAAAGCATGATATTCGATTTGGTTGCAGGCGATGGGCGCGCCGATCACCTCGATGGCTTCGCGCAGCAGGGAAACTGTGAAGTTGGAGACGCCGATATAGCGGATTTTTCCGGCATCGCGCGCGCGCAGCATGGCGGCCAGCGCCGCCGCCAGATCCATCCCCGCCGAGGGCCAATGGATCAGATAGAGATCGAGATAATCGGTGCGCAAACGCTGTAAGCTGGCATCCAAGGCGGCGGTTAAAGCGGCGGGCGCCAAATGCTCGTTCCAGACCTTGCTGGTCAGAAAAATATCTGACCGCGCGACATCGGTTTGGGTGAAAGCAGCGCCGATTTCCGCCTCATTGCCGTACATTTCAGCGGTATCGATATGCCGATAACCGAGCCCGAGCGCGCGCTCAATCGCATCGGTGCAAGCGGGGCCGGAGAGTTTCCAAGTGCCGAGCCCTAATTTGGGCATCGCCATGCCGTTCGCGCCAACCGTCGGACAATCCATCATGCAGTCTCCTGAGTAGAAAAATCGACCAGAGCGGCGAAGCCGGTTTCAGTGCCAAAGCCTAAAGTGGCGCCATCCTCGCTCCAAGCCAACACCGACACCGAGCCGCGACCGGGTACGGCGACGGGTAGGATGCGCTCGCGCTCGATATCAATCACCACGACGAGGCCATCATTATAGCCCGCCGCGACCACCTCATGGGCGGGGTGACAGGCGATGCGTTTGACCATCGCCGTATCGCCGCCGGCGAGTTCCAGCGGTGCTTTGCCCATCGGCCCGCCGCCGAAAAATGGCCAAAGGATCACCGATTCCGCGCCCGCACTGGCGAGCCATTTGCCCGAGGCGGTGAAGCCGAGCGATTCCGGCTTGGTTGGATAGCCGCTCATGCGCATATGTTGCAAATCGGAAATCCTCCAGCCATGCAGTGCGTTTTCCTGCATCGCCGTCGCTACCGCATAAAGAGTCGGGTGGATCGCGATGGCCAGATGGCTGCCTTTCCACTCCAGGCTGAGCGGCTTGGTTTGATCCGAGCGCAAAAACCACAGCGATGCGCCATTGTAATGCGCAGCCCCGATCCGCTTGGCCTTGGCATCGAGGGCGAGGCCCGTGATGGTGGAGGGGTGGGGCAGGGTGCGCAATACAGCATTGTGTTGATCGAGCAGCAAAAGGTTTTTTCCCACGGCAACCGCCCGCAAGGGTGCTTTGCGATCCGCCACGCTGAGCACGTGATTAACCCATTTCATCCCAAAGCTGGCCAGCGTATCGGCAGGGCCCTGGCCTGGCACCCAGCGGCGCAGCGTGCCGTCATCGCCGCCCGAGAGAAAACCGGTGGCGTCGTAATCGGCGGCGAGCGCGGTCACGGCGCCGTCATGCACCTGTTCGCTGTGCCAGTCGCCACTTGTGCGCGGATGGCTGACCAATCTTCCATCGCCCAGGCCAAAGGCGGCATGGCTGCCATCACGCGAGAAAGCGAGGCCGGTAACGTGGGCCGCGAAATTTTCCTGCACGCCGCGTTCATTGAGCATGCGGTCGGCTTTGGTCAGGCTGTCGCTCATGACGCGAAGCAGCTCTCGAAGCCTCGGCGCAGATGCGGGCGGTTCAAATTGCGGCCAATAAACACCAGCTTGCTGTCGCGCGGGTGGCCGGGCGGCCAGGGGGCGATAAAGCCGCCATCGGCCATCATATGCACCGCCTGGAACGCGAATTTACGGTCCTCATTGGCGAACGCCAGAATCCCCTTGGTGCGTAGAATTTCCTGGCCTTGCGTTGCCAGCACGCCGCTGATCCAGGCGTTGAATTTTTCCGCATCGAGCGGCTGGCTGGCGGTCAGGCTGATGCTGAGCATGTGCTCATCATGGCTGTGGCTATCCTCATCGAGGAAATCCGGCGTCCCTTCGAGCACGCGCGCCAGATCAAAGGCATTGATCCCGAGCAATTTATCAGCGGCCACATCCGAGCGGGTGGCATGATGGATGGCGGCAAACCGGTTGATGGTCCTGATCCGCGCTTCCACGCTGAGCAGTTCCTCGGCGGAGACCAGATCAAGCTTGTTGAGCACAATCACATCGGCAAAAGCGAGTTGCTCGATGGCTTCGCGGCTATCCTCAAGGCGGGCCAGAATATGCTTGGCGTCCACGACGGTGACGATGGCATCAAGCCGGGTGCGCGCTTTGACATCCTCATCAACAAAAAACGTCTGCGCGACCGGGGCGGGATCGGCGAGGCCGGTGGTCTCGACAATGATGCCATCAAATTGGTCGCGCCGTTTCATCAACCCGGTGATGATGCGAATCAGATCACCGCGCACGGTGCAGCAAATGCAGCCATTATTCATCTCGAACACTTCCTCGTCCGTATCCACCACGAGGTCGTTATCCACACCGCTTTCGCCGAATTCATTGATCACCACGGCATAGCGTTTGCCGTGCTGCTCGGTGAGAATTCGGTTGAGCAAAGTGGTTTTGCCCGCGCCGAGATAGCCGGTCAGCACCGTGACCGGGATCAGATTTTCGCTCATTCTGCGTGTCCTATCGAAAACTTAGCCGTGATATAAGCGTTGCGGTGTTGAGGACCAAATTTTCGCGCTTTTATGGCAGGGGTTCGCGTAGCGCAGCCAGTTGGGCGGCGATGCGGGAGGTGTCGAACCAGGCGGCGCGGTCGCGCCCGGCCTGGGCCAGGCGCGCGCGGGCCGCGTCATCGCAAGCGAGGTGAATAATCGCGGCGGCTAACCGCTTGGGATCATTTGGTGCCAGCAAAATCCCGCCATCGCCGATCAATTCGGGCAAGCCACCGGTATCGCTGGCGATCAAAGCGGCGCCGCTCGCCATGGCTTCGAGGGCGGCCAGGCCAAACGGTTCGGGCCAACGGCTGGGCACCACAATGATTGCGGCCCGCGCCATGGCCTCAAGCACCCGGTCGTGCGGCTGATACCCTTCGACGACGATCCCGGCCGCCGCCGCTGCGCCCGCCATCGAGCGGACATAATCGGTCTCCGGACTCTGCGCGCCAAACCGGTCCCCGCCGATGATCCGCGCGCTCCAGCCGGGCAAAGCGGGGAGTGCCGCTGCACAGGCCGCGATGAAATCGGCAATGCCCTTGGCCTCAACAATGCGCCCGGCGAATAATATCTCGCGGGCGCGAAGGGCGGGTCTTGGAGGTAATTCGTTTAATGTCAGCGGGTTATGCAGAATTGTTAAACGCTCTGTGCGGTTGACCTCCTGGCCGTAGCGATCCGCGAGATACGTCGAGACGCAAATCACCCGATGCAGCGCATCCAGCGTGCGTTGCCGCGCGCGCGCCGTGCGCAAGCCGCGCATGGTCAGCGGGTCGTTATGAAGGAACAGCAGAACCCTGGCTTTGGGTTGGGCGCGCGCGATCCATCTTGCTAAGGCAGGTTGTTGATGCACTTCGATCACCTCGGGCCGTAAGCGCCTCATTATCAATAAAACAGCGAGCGAAAAACCAAGCGGCGGCGGGGCTTTGATCGGGCGATAGTCGATATCCTTATAGCGGCTTCCCGCGCCTGCCGCGCCGATCACGGTGGCGCCGCTGGCTTGCGCGAGGCGGCGCACCACCAAGGCGATGGCGCCGGATCGGTCGGGGCCAAATCCTTCGCGCGGCGGCAACACCATAGCGATCCGCGTTACGCCATTGCCGCGCCTCAAACAGAGCGGACTTTCACATAAGTCCCTGGAGCAGGCTCTAATTGTTTTAATTTGCCATCGCCCGGCACCCGGGCGGGTAATTTTTTCCGCGCTTTGGCACTCACCCACCGATGCCAGTCCGGCCACCAGGAGCCAGCCACTTCGGTTGCGTCTTCGAACCATTGCGGCGCAGACTCGGGGAGCTGATCATTGATGAAATGATTATATTTCCCCGATTCCGGCGGGTTGACCACTCCGGCAATATGGCCGGATGCGGCGAGCACGAAGCGGTTTTTACCGCCGAGCATTTTCGCGCCGTGATAGGTGCTCATCCAGGGTGCGATGTGATCCTCGCGGCAGGAGAGAAAATAAGCGGGGACTTTGATCGCGCCCAGATCGATATCCACCCCATCGAGCGCCACTTGATTGGGCTGCGCCAGCCGATTTTCCTGATACATGTTGCGCAGGTAAAACGAATGCATGGCGGCGGGCATTCGGGTCGCGTCCGCGTTCCAATAGAGCAGATCAAACGGGAAGGGTTCGTTGCCGAGCAGGTAGTTATTGACCACGAAGCTCCAGATTAAATCATTGGCGCGCAGCATATTGAAGGTCGCAGCCATGTCGCTGCCCTCCAAATAGCCACGCTGCGCCATTTTTTCTTCGAGGTCGCGGAGTTGTTCCTCATCGATGAACACGCCGAGTTCACCGGCATTGGCGAAATCGGTCAGGGTGACCAGGAAGGTCGCCGACTGGATCCGGTGATCATCGGTTTTCGCCATATAGGCCAGGGTCGAGGCGAGCAGCGTGCCGCCCAGGCAATAGCCGATTGCGTTGACCTGGCGCTCGCCGGTGGCGCGCTCAATCGCCTCGAGGGCGGCGAACACGCCTTCCTTCATGTAATCGACGAAATCCTTGGCGGCGAGCCGCTCATCGGGATTGACCCAACTGACCACAAACACCGTGTGGCCTTGGCTGACGGCCCAGCGGATGAAGCTGTTTTTTGGTTTAAGATCAAGGATATAATATTTGTTGATCCAGGGTGGAAAAATCACCAAGGGCCGTTGCAGCACTTCGGTCGTGGTGGGATGATACTGGATTAACTCGATCAAATCATTGCGAAAAATCACAGCACCCGGCGTCACCGCGATCGTGCCGCCGACCGAGAAGCTCTCATTGTCGGTCATTTTAATGTGCAATTTGCCTTGCCCGGCCTCCAGATCGCGCAGCAAATTATTGAGGCCACGAATTAAATTATCACCGCCGGTCTCGACGGTTTTGCGCAAAACCTGCGGATTGGTGAGGGCGAAGTTTGACGGGCTCATCGCATCGACGAATTGGCGGGCGTAAAATTCCAGCTTTTGCGCGGTTTTCGGCTGCAACCCGTCGACTTGGCGCACGACATCATGGACAAACCGGGCCGAAAGCAGATAGCTCTGGCGAATGAAGTCGAAAATTTCATTATCGTTCCACTGCGAATCCTGGAATCTTTTGTCGCGTGGGTCGGGTGGAATCGGTCCTT
>JAJZEG010000339.1 GCA_021828605.1 Pseudomonadota bacterium
CCTGGGCCGCTACTGGCGGCAAAGGCACCCCCACCGGCTCCACCCTGGCCACCACCACCACCACCCGCGCCTGTTCCACCCGATCCGCCAAGGCCACTGCCGCCAAGGCCACCACCACTCCCGCCGCCTGCTGCGGCGCGTGCGTAGCGGCCAACTGCACCGGCCGCGCGCATACTGCCGCCTGCAACGGCGCCAACGCCGCGCGCGGCAAAGTAGCCGGCGGCTCCGACGCCAGCGACGGCACCGGCACCCGCGACACCGACGCTGCCGGCTGTGAGTTGGGGTCCGCCGGAGACTAGGGCGGAGGCGAGCTGGGGGATGGTCAGAGCCAAGGCGGCGGCGAAAATCGAAGCGATTGCGATCGCCGTTGCATTGCCAATGTCTGGCGTCGTTGAAACCACCATGTTGTCGAGGAAATTGCTTGCGATTCCCACTATAAGCGAAATAACAAATAACTTAGCGCCGCCTGAAAAAACGTAGGAGAACGCGCGATCCGACAAGAACTTTGTAGGTTGAAAAATGCTAAACGGAATGAAAATTAGCGCCGCCATGTTGATGATTAGAAATTCGATAAAAGCAATAAAAAGTTGGACACCGAGAACCGTAAAACCAATCATCGTGAAGACCATCGCGACCTCATAAATTATGATGATTGCTAGGTGCGATATGACGTTAAAAAATGTGCCCGTCGCGTAAGGCTTTAGAGCGAGCAGCATTTGTTGCACGACGTGCCAGCCAGCCTCTATGGTGTATGTCGGGTTGGTCAAAAATGACTGAGGCGATCCCGTTATCCCGCCAACACTCAAACCCAGTTGGGTAAACCCGTCGGCAATATCACTTGTGAAGTTCAACCAATTTTGCATGATGAAAGCGATAAACCCTACTAAGAGGATTTTTCGGATAAGGTCTATAATTACTCGTTCACCTTCACCCCAAATCCATGTTGTCACCGCAGTAACCACGATCATAATCACAAGTATTGCTGCAAATAGATGATTTGCAACTGGATTTATCGTGGCATATCCACCCGTTATGGCACCGATGAAATCATTAGCGAGTGTTTGGATGGACAAAATACTTGTTGGCATTGCACGTACTCCGGAAACTAATTCTTGTTTGGAGCTTGCTGTGGGAACGGATTTGGCGCGGCCTGTGGCTTCCCATTCTCGTTGTCACCTATAGCTTTCGAGTAATCGGACGCCGATTGGTTGGCCTGGTTTTTGGTTTGTGTCAGACCCCACGCCTGGTCGGTCAAATGATTGTTTTTCACGGCACTTTCATGGAAATAGATGCCAATGCTGACAACGATTATTATCGTAATAATCAATAATCCGCCCAACAACATCATTATGTTTCTACTCATGGTCACAATCCTCACGGGAAGGGGTTGGGCGGTGAAGCGGGTGAGCCGCTTTCATTATCGGAAATCGCATTCTGGTAGTCCTGTGTGCTGGCAACTCCCTCAGCGTCTTCCTGCAACTGTTGCTGCTCCTGTGCTCGATATCCAGCGGTCATCGTGTCCTGCAAACCGCTGAGCTGGGTGCTCATAGCTCCCAGCATTTGATCGCCCGATTGCATCGCGGCCGTGGTGCCGGGTGCTGCCATTCCGGCAGCTTCGGCTTGCTGCACGGCTGCATTGAGCTGCGGCTGCTGGTTGTTGATCTGGTCCTGCAACTGCATCGAATTTTCATAAGCGCTGCGGGTGCTGCTTGACATCTGACTAAGCGTGCCGAGCACGCTGGAAAACGACTGTCCGCCGAAACTGGTCGGATATAAATTGTCGATCTGCGACGTAAGGCCGCTGCCGATTTGCTGAATCGACTGTATCTGGCCCATGAGGTTCTGGGTTTGGCCGATCAGGCTGCCGAGGCCTGGCATGATCGTCGAGGGCAGCGATTGCAGCATCCGTAGTTGGTCGGTGAGTTGGTTTTGGAGGACGGTGAGTTGCTGTGCATCATCGGAAACCTGCTGCACGAGTTGCACGAGGCTGCTCGCATCGAACACCGGTATCCCCTGAGCGGTGCCGATCGCCGGAGTACCGAGGGCAAGCGTTGCGGCAAGCGCTCCCGCGCCGATTAAATTACGTCGCATGACTGCTCTCCTTCGCTGCTGTGGTGGTTGAAAAAATCGAGCCGGCGTCGTCGAGCCGGAAGCCCTTGCTCGCCAGAAACGCATCGCGGAAACCGTCGCTGCCGAACCGGTCATAGAGGTCGCGGACCTTGATGAGTTCGGTTTCGGAGCTGGTGCCGCATACGGCGATGCCGAAGCGGGACAGGCCAAGATCGAACATTCGGTTGCCCGCCTGACTCGCGTAGTAATACTCGCGCTTCGGCGTGGCCTGGCTGATGAGCTGGATCTGACGATCGGAGAGGCCGAAGCCGTCATAGAGAGTCCGGGTGTTCGGGCTGAGCGCGTTATCGTTCGGCAGGAAGATCCGGGTCGGGCAGTTTTCGATTAGGGCGGACTTGATTTTGCATCGCTCGATGTCGTCGAGCGACTGACTGGCGAACACCACGGAGACTTTCTTGCGTCGTAGGGTTTTTAGCCACTCGCGGATTTTGGTCGCGAACACCGGGTCATCCAGGAATAGCCATGCTTCGTCGAGAATCAGCAGCGTCGGGCTGCCGTCGAACTGTTTTTCGAGCTGGTGGAACAGGAAGGCGAGCGTGGGCGCGATCGCCTGGGGCCGCTGGTAGAGGTCGTGCATCTCGAAGCACTGCCAGTCTCCGGCCTGCATCGCGCTGTCGCTCGCGTCCAGGAGCCCGCCATGCGGCCCCTCCATAGTGAAGGGGACCAGGGCCTCTTTGATCGGTTTGTTTTGGACCAGGCCGCGGAGCACGGTGAGGGTGCGTTGCGTTCTGGGCCGCTGGGCAAGTGACTCGATGGATGACCAGATTTCCGCCTTCATGTCAGGCGTGACGGGGGTTCCCTGGGCTTCGACGATGCCGGTGATCCAATCCGACGCCCATATCCGGTCAAGCTCGCTATCAATGTCGGCGAGCGGTTGCAGGGTCAGCCCGGTGTCGTCGCCCAATGCGTAGTATTGCCCCCCCACGAGCAGGGTCGAGACGATCGCCGATTGCCCCTTGTCAAAGATGATGACGCGGGCGCCGGGGTAGCGTCGCCACTGCAACGCCAGGAAGTTCAAGAGGACTGATTTGCCGGCGCCGGTGGGGCCGGCGATCATCGTGTGGCCGACATCGCCCTGATGCAGGGCGAGATGGAAGGGCGTCGTGCCGCTGGTGCGCGTCACTGCGACGGCCGGGAGCGGCGAGCCCTCGATGAAGCGGACCTCGCTATGGCCGCCCCAGACGGCGGATATCGGCATCATGTCGGCGAGATTCAGAGTCGAAATGAGGGGTCGGCGGACATTGGCGTAGGCATGTCCTGGCAGCGATGACAGCCACGCCTCAACCGCGTTCGTGGTCTCCACCATGGAGATGAAGCCCTGGCTATCGAGTAGCCGCTGTATCTCCTTTCGCTTCCAGTCGAGACGATCCAGGTTTTCGTCCATCACCGTGATGGTCGGCGTGTAGTAGCCGAACGAAGCGAAGTCGCCGCCAAGCACCTGTAGGGCGGCGTCGGCGTCGCCCGCCTTGTTTGCGGCGTCGTTGTCTTCGAGCCGGCTTTCCTCGCCGGCGATCGCCTCCCGGACCAGCGCCCACATGCCCTTGCGTTTTGAGAACCATTCTCGGCGCATCGTGCCGATGGCCTTGTTGGCGTCGGTTTTGTCGAGAGGCATGAATCGGCAAACCCATCGGTAGTCGAACGGGAGGGTATTGAGGGCGTCGAGCAAGCCCACGGTGGTTTGGCCGGGATAGGCGTTGATGCCGATCGTGCGTAGGTGCTGGGTGCCAAGCATCGGCTCCAGGCCGCCGAGAAGCGGTGTGTCGCGGAGCAGCCCGTCCAGCGCGAACGGGATGGGCGGGCAATGGACGCGGATGCCGGGGCGCTCGGTGATGCAGTCATGCAGGTAGGAGAGGATGCCGCTGTCGTCGAGCTGGCGGGCATACGGCATGAAGCTCTCGAATATCGCGAGGATCGCCGTGACGGTCTGCTTGTAGCGAATTTTCTCGGCGATGTAGGCGTCGTCCACCGTGCCCTTCTTGGCGTTTTCCAGAAACGCCGCCTCTGCCCGGCCGATCCTATCGGATGGCGGGAGATAGGTGAGGGTCATGAAGTAGTCGCTCTCGAAAGCATTGTTGGCCGCTGCCGAAAATGCGTTACGGCGTTCAATGTCGAGCGCCGCGCCGATGATCTCGGGGAATTGCGAGACCGGATAGGCCGGCGCGGGTCGCCGTCGCGCCTCGATGTGAATGCACCAGTTCGAGCCGAGGCGGCGTAGGGCGTTGTTGACCTGGCTGCGGGCGGAGACCAGTTGCTCCGGCGTCGAGCTGGCGAGGTCGCGCCCCCGAAACCCGATAACAGTTGTGAAAGAGCCGTCCTTGTTCACGATCAGACCGGGTTCGAGCAGAAACGCCCATGGCAGAAGATCGCTGAGGTCGTTTGGTTTTTGCTGATATTCGGTCAGATTCAAAAACGCGCCGCTGGGCTTGGGGTTGCGATAGACACCGACGTTGAACATGGGTCAGTTCCAGTATGAGGGCTGTTTCATGTGCCGAACCAAAGTCGAAAAGAAGTAAGGATCGCGTTTGGTCAGCCACGCCGCAACGCCGTGAACAATGATGCCGAGGGGAATGCCGATGTAATATAATTGCAGCGGCATCGAGATGACCGCTGCAATCGTCGCATTCATGATCGCGAATGGTCGGGGCACGCCGGCGAGAAGAATCGGCTGGGTCAGCGATTGAAACAGGTCGATGTCTATGCCGGGTTCGCTCATCGCACGGGCCTATCGCGCTAGGGCCGTGTGAAGCGTGGTGGCCGTCTTGGCGTGGGCGACGTGGTGGGTCAGCGCCGCATGGGCCATGATAAAGCCGGCTCCGCCGGTGAAGCCGAAGAACGTCGAAACGAAGGTCGTGGCGGTGAAGGCGATGGCGAGGCCGAAGATGATGCCGAGACCTTTGCGGAGCGTCGAGCCGTGCTCGCCGAACGCGAAGGCGAGACCGAACAGGACCACCGCGATGATGCCGATGATTTTCGCAACTGGGCCGGTCAAATCGCTTTCGATCGTCTGTAGCGGGGTATCCCAGGGCATCGCTCCACCACCGGTTCCGGCCGCCATCGCGACCATCGGCAGCAGGGTGATCGTGCTTAGGGTTGTGGCCGCGATCGCGAACCTAGCTTTTAAGTTGTTGAAATAACGGATTTTTGGACGCATAACAGGCTCCTGATAGGGTCAAAGTGTGTTCAGCTTGCTATAATTATCCGTTCGTTGCAAGCAGTTACTTTTCTGGCACGGCTCATGACATGAGACGCGCGAAACCCTTGAATCGGTTGATAACTAATCCGTAATGGAGAATCGGCGTTGGTTAGCCAGCGAACGTCTCATAATCGAGAACATAGTCGCCGTCACGCCATTCCGCACATTTGACAATTTGATGAACTTTGCCGCCGTAGGGCGTGCGGACGATCTCAATGATCAGGTCGATCGCGGAGCCGATCGCGCGAAACGGGATGCGTTCTGAGACCTCGCCGATCAGATCCTCGATGCGGTAGAGCGCGTCGATCGGTGAGTTGGCATGGAGGGTGCAAATGCTCCCGGGGTGGCCGGTGTTCATGACCTTGATCATTTCGAGCGCAGCCCCGTCGCGGACCTC
The DNA here is from genome assembly GCA_021828605.1 of Pseudomonadota bacterium. The sequence goes on from JAJZEG010000339.1 coordinate 5,721, forward strand.
GCCGATGATGATCCGGTCCGGCCGAAGCCGGAGCGCGGTGAAGATCAGGTCGCGGGCGAGGATGACCGGCTCGATCGTGCGGGCGAGCAGTTGCACTTTATCGGGCGCGTTGCACTGTAGCTCGCGGTTGTCCTCGATGATGACCAGCCGATCGTCGGCAAAGGCCGGCTCGGCGAGCAGCGCATTGGCGAACGTGGTCTTGCCGCTCCCGGTGCCACCGATGACCAGGATATTGAGCTTATCGACGATCGCTTGCCGTAGCTGCTCGGCCTGGCGCGCGCTGAGCGCGTCGCGCTCGATATAGGAGCTGAGCGGAAAGACCTTGATGGCCGGTTTCCGGATGGCGAAAGACGGGCCGGCGACGATCGGCGGAAACATGCCCTGGAAGCGCTCGCCGGTCAGCGGCAGATTGGCCGATACGAGCGGAAAATCCTTGGTGACGACGACGCCGGCGTGATCGGCGAGAAGCCGTATGGTCGAGTCTGCGTCGCTTCGGGGCATAACCTGGCCGGTGTCGATCCTTCCCTCGCCCATCCGGTCGATCCAGATTTTGCCGTCCGGGTTGACCATGACCTCCTTGACCATCGGATCGTCGAGCGCGTCCGTGATGAGTGGACCCAGCGCGTGACGCAGCGCCTCGATGGTGCGGTGTTTCCGGCTCTGGGCGGCATTCATTTGCTGGCCTTTTTTAGCGCGTGAACGGCGAGAAAATCGACTGCGATGCTGTAGGAACTGCGCCATCCCTGCGGCGCACTGATGCGCTTGTCGCGTTGGATCGCCTCGATCGCCTTCACCATGCCGGGTGAAGGCAGCTTTGTGTTGCCGAGGGCGATCTTGGGAGTCTGGCTGCGGATTTTCTCGATCAGCCTGCGGGTTTCTGCCTCGATCTGGTCAAGGAATTTATCAAGGTCCAGTGACCCGCGCGCGATCTCGTCGAGCTGCAATTCCCATTCCGCCGTGGTGCCTGGGTCAACAAGTCGGGGGTCCAGACGGTAGAGCAAGGTGAACAGGTCAAAGCCGCCCTGGGTCGGCACTATGTTTTTCTTGCTTTCGGTGAGTTGCTTTTGCTCGATCAGACCCTTGATGATCTGGTCGCGCGTGGCAACCGTGCCGATCCCTTTGGCTTCTTTGAGCCGGTCGCGTTTCTGCTCGTCTTGAACATAGGTCCAGGCGGTCGCCATCGCCCCGATCAGGGAGCCGTGTGAAAGCCGGCTGGGCGGCTTCGCCTTGGCTGGTCGGGCGATGATGCCGGTCACCGGATACGCGCCTGGCTCGATGCGGGCGGCAATCTCGGCCGCCGCATCGTCGTCGGTCGATGGTTCCGCTTGGCGCACGGCTCGCCACCCTGGCGACGTGGTGCGGGTGACTGTGCCGGCGAGGGTCTTGCCATCGAACTGCCCGGTCAGCGCGGTCGACTCATATTCCTGGTCGGCGGAAAGGCATTCGATGAACAAGGCGGCGATCAGGTCGAACAGGCGGCGCTCGTCGGCGTCCAGCTTCGGCAGGACGCCGGCGAGCTGCGTCGCAGTCTTCGGGTTTGGCGCGATGGCGTGATGCGATTCGCCGGCGAGCGCCTCGTCGCTGAAAACTCCCTTTTTGTCGCGGCGGATGATCGGCTCGTCCGGCAACGGGCCGATGCCGGCATCGCGCAAGCCGTCGATGACCGGGCCGATCGCCGCGATCATCGCGGTCGGATAAGCCCGCG
>JAJZEG010000366.1 GCA_021828605.1 Pseudomonadota bacterium
AAATCCAGCGCCGCCGGATCGGGCCGCGCCAGATCCTCCAGCCGATGCGCCCCGCGTCGCAACGGCGCAATAAACGGACCCTCCAGATGCAACCCCAGCAGCGCCGCCCCATGATCAACCGGCACATAGCCCGCGAGTCGCGCCCCGGACGCACGCAGCGCTGCCAGCGGCGCGGTAATAATCGTCGCCAGAAAGCCGGTCACCCCGCGCTCGGCCAGCTTGCGCGCCAGTTCCGCCATCTCGGCTGGGCTCGCCTCGGCGCAATCGATTCCGAACCCGCCATTGACATGCACATCAATCAAGCCCGGCGCCAACACCCCGCGATCCAGCGTGATCACCGCGCGATCCGGCGGGGCTTGCTCATGCAGCGCGATGATCCGCCCCGCCTCGATCTCGACCACTCCCGGCCCTGCGAGAACCCCATCGCAGAGCACAGCAGGGGCCGCGATCAACATCGCCGCTCAGCCCACCAGCATCGGCCCGAGCGGTCGTCCGGCAAACAGATGCACGTGGAGATGCGGCACTTCCTGATGGCTGTCCGGTCCCATATTGGCGAGCAACCGATAGCCGGTTTGCTCATGCCCCAGCAGCCGCGCGACATGGCCGACCGCGCGGATGAAACCAACCATCTCAGCCTCGCTGGCGGTGCTCGAAAAATCGGCGAACGAAACATAACGCCCCTTGGGGATCACCAGAATATGGCTGGGCGCCTGCGGATTAATATCATGGAACGCCAGCGACCATTGATCCTCGAAAACCTTGCGACACGGGATTTCGCCGCGCAGGATTTTGGCGAAAATATTCTGATCATCATAAGGCGGCAAACCGCTCACCCCCTGACGCATTATTTGGTTCCGATCATTTGAATTCATGGTATTTTCTTGGTCTCCGCAATCGCCGTCGGCATCCGCCGCGCCGCCTTCTCGGCGATGCCGCTAATGCCCTCCCGCCGCTCCAGTTCCACCCACACATCATCAGGACGCAGCCCGCAGCCGACCCACATCACCATCATATGATAGAGCACATCGGCACTTTCCGCGATCAGCGCGTCGCGATTACCGGCCACCGCCTCGATTAAACATTCAACCGCCTCCTCGCCAAATTTCTGGGCGATTTTCGCAGGCCCCCGCGCCAGCAACCGCGCCGAATGGCTGATCAACGGATCCGCCGATTTGCGCGCCAGCACAATCGCCCATAACCGATCCAGCACCCGCGCATCCGGCGCATCAGGATTAAGCGGCGGCACGGGCGGAATTTTCGCCCCAACCCGCACCAAGGCTTTCCGCATCGTTTTCGTGCCCTTCGCCTTGGATGCCTCAGGTTTGGGCGCCTTGGACTTGTCTATTTTAGCTTTCTCAGCTTTCGCCTTGGGCTTTTTCGCTTTGGCGTCAACCGGCTTGGTGGTGAGCGCGAGGGGTCTATTTTTGGCCATTGCCTATCTAATCCGCCCTGATCGCGTCGGGCAAATGTTTCGTCAGTTGCCGCACTGGCAATCCGGCCCCGGCCAGTGTCGCTTTGACCTCGGCGATGGTGAATTGCCCGAAATGAAATACGCTTGCCGCCAACAGACCGGTCGCACCGGTCTTGGCACCGTCAATGAAATGATCGAGCGTACCCACTCCGCCCGAGGCCACCACGGGTAACCGCACCGCCGCACAGGCGGCGCGCAGGAGCGGCAAATCAAACCCGGCGCCGGTGCCATCGCGGTCCATCGAGGTCAATAAAATTTCGCCAGCGCCCCGGTTTTCAACCTCACGGCACCAGGCCATCGCATCAATCCCGGTCGGGCGTCGGCCACCATGGGTAAAAACCTCCCAGCCCGACGCCGTCGCGCGCGCATCAATCGCGACCACCACGCATTGGCTGCCAAATTTGCGCGCCGCCTCATTAATCAAATCAGGCCGCGCCAGAGCCGCCGAATTCATGCTGCATTTATCCGCCCCGGCCAGCAATAATCGGCGCATATCCTCGGTCGAACGAATACCCCCGCCCACGGTCAGCGGCAGGAACACCTGCGAGGCGGTGCGCGACACCACGTCCAAAATCGTATCGCGATTCTCGTGGCTGGCGGTAATATCCAGAAAAGTCAGCTCGTCCGCGCCCGCCTGATCGTATAAAATAGCCTGCTCCACCGGATCACCCGCATCGCGCAGCGACACGAAATTCACCCCTTTGACCACCCGGCCATCTTTGACATCAAGGCAGGGTATGACCCGCAATTTGAGCATCAGGCCGCCAATTTCAGCGCGGCGGCGGCGTCAATCCGGCCATCATACAAGGCCCGCCCGATAATCGCCCCTTCAATATTGCGCGCCCGCATCGCGCAATCGCGCAGGAGTGCGATATCGCCAATTCCCGCAACTCCGCCCGAGGCAATCACTGGAATCGTCACCAGCCGTGCTAAATCCTCGGTCGCCACCAAATTCAATCCCGATAACATACCGTCACGGGCAATATCGGTGTGAATAATCGCGGCGATGCCGACATCTTCGAGCTGCAAGGCCAGATCGGCCGCCGTCATGGTTGAGGTCTCGGCCCAGCCCTCGGTCGCCACCATCCCCTCGCGCGCATCGATGCCGACAATAATCCGCCCCGGAAACGCCCGCGCGGCTTCGCGCACCAGAATGGGGTTTTTCACCGCGACGCTCCCCAGAATCACCCGGGCAATGCCCAATTCCAGCCAGGCGCTGATCGCCGCCATATCGCGAATCCCGCCGCCCAACTGCACCGGCAGCCGCACCGAAGCCAGAATCGCCCGCACCGCCGCACCATTCACCGAGGCGCCGGCAAACGCGCCGTTCAAATCCACCACATGCAACGCGCTAAAGCCGGCCGCCACGAAGGCCTCGGCCTGCGCTGCGGGGTCTTGCGCATAAATAGTCGCGTGCTGCATTTCGCCGCGCGCGAGCCGCACGCAAGCGCCATCTTTCAGATCAATCGCCGGATAGAGAGTCAACGCCATGATTCAGCCTGTCTGTAGCCGTTTACAGTAAAAATGCCCGCCCAAGGTCTGGCCATCGGCGCGCGCATAGGCCGGGTGAGTGCCCCAGCGCACGAATCCCGCCGCCTCATAGAGCGCAATCGCGGCGGTCTGGGTTTCGCGCACATCCAAATTAAGCACCTGAAACCCCAAAGCCCGCGCGCGATCCTCAACCCGGCGGATCAACAGCCTGGCCAAACCATGGCCCCGCGCATAAGGGGCGACGAAATTATGCACCAAGGTCGCGCCGAACGCCTGCGCCTCATTATTGCGCGGCGGGCGCACCAGTTGAGCCGCGCCATAGATCACCTTATCCATCCGCCCGACAAATAATTCGCGTTCCGGCACCAGCACCACGCCGCGAAAATATTGCTCCAACGCCGCCCGACCCGGCGGGCGCAACCAGCCAAAGCCGCCGCCATCGATAATCGCGGCATCGGCGGCTTCGCACAAATCCTGCATGTCATCATCGGCAATCGCCGTCAGCCGGTCGACCGCAAGACTCTCGGGGGCCGGTAAATCGCTCCTCGGCTCGCTCGATTTCGACTTGCTGCTCATGGCGCCCCCACCGCGCCGGTGGTGCCATCCCAGCGCAAAAAATTCCTTAAAATGGTCAGCCCAACCTCCTGGCTTTTTTCGACATGAAATTGAGTGCCTGCCCGATTACCCGCGCCGACCATCGCCACAACCGGGCCACCATAGTCGGTCGTTGCGATAATATCGGTGGGATCAGCGCCGGTTAAAGCGTAGGAATGCACAAAATAAGCGTGATCACCGGGGCACAAATCCGCGAGCAGCGGATGGGCGCCTGGGGTAAAATCGAGCGCGTTCCAGCCCATATGCGGCATGCGCAATCCCGGCGCATCGAGGGCCGCCACGTCACCTTGCAACCAGGCAAATCCAGGCGTCACCTGATGCTCCAACCCGCGCGCGGCCATTAACTGCATGCCCACGCAAATGCCCAGAAACGGCACACCCTGATCAACCCGGGCGACCAGCGCATCCGCCAGCCCCGGTCGGGCAGCCAGCCCCGCGGCACAATCAGCAAAAGCGCCCTGCCCAGGCAGCACAATCCGCTCCGCGCGGGAAATTTCCGCCGGATCATCGGTGATCACCACTCTCCAAGGCGAGCCGTCGCGCTCAGCAGCAAGCTGCAAGCCGCGAGCGGCAGAGGCTAGATTACCGCTGCCATAATCAATGACCGCGCAAATCACAGCGATCCCTTGGTCGAGGGAATCGCACCGAGCGCGCGCGGATCAAGCTCAATCGCCTGACGCAACGCCCGTGCCGCCGCCTTGAACGTCGCCTCGGCGACGTGATGGGCGTTGGTTCCGGCGCGCTGGTATAAATGCAGGGCAAACGCGCCATGCGCGGTCAGCGCGCGGAAAAACTCCTCCACCAGCTGGGTATCCATCGCACCGAGCATCGGGCGTTCAAACCCAACCTCGAATACCAAAAACCCCCGCCCGGACAGATCAATCCCGGCCTGCACGCAGGCCTCATCCATCGGCAGCAAGGACTGGCCGAACCGGGTGATCCCGGTCTTATCGCCCAAACCCTGGCGCAAGGCCTGGCCAAGCACGATCCCAACATCCTCGATGGTGTGATGCGCGTCGATATGCAAATCACCCGTCGCACGCACGGTCAAATCCAACAAGGCATGCCGCCCGAAGGCGGTCAGCATATGGTCAAAAAACCCGATGCCGGTGGCAATGTCGGTGCGACCGCTGCCATCCAGATCGAGCGTGATCTCAATCGCGGTTTCAGTCGTCGTGCGGGAAATTTGCGCGGTCCGGTTCATTGCCGCTGACTAGCGGAAAAACCGGGCCGCGCCAACCGCCGGTTGCGATCAATGGTTGATCTGCTCCAGCGCCAACCCTTTGGTCGAGGGGCCGAACGAAATCGCGGCAATCCCGACCAGCATCGCAATGCCAATAAACACCGCAACATACGGCACCCCACCGGCGGTCAGCAGCGTGCCAATGGCAAGCCCGGCAAAGGCGGCGGCCAGCCTGCTCCATGAATACACAAACCCGACCGCGCGGGCGCGAATCCGTGTCGGATAAAGTTCCGCCTGATAATTATGGAACGCATAGGACATCACATTGGCGGCCAGGGTGAACAACGCCCCCAGCACAATCAGTATAATCGGCGCATTCGAGATGGCGAACAGCGCCATCACCACGCCCATCACCGCGAGCCCGCCCATAATCTGGGTTTTCCGCTCAATCCGATCAGCGAACAAGGTGCCGAGCAGCGGGCCGAACGGATTGGCGATGGCGATGATGAAGGCATATTCCAAACTCGCGGTGACATGGATGCCGCGATGGATCAGCAAAGTCGGCACCCAGGCGGCAAAGCCGTAAAACCCGATCACCTGCGCCATATTGAACACCGAAAGCAAAATGGTGCGTTTGAGATAAAGCGGCGCGAAAATCTCGGAGAGCGTGCCATTGCCATCCTCCTCAATCACCGCCGGCGCCGGAGCCGGGAGCGGTTTACCGGTATCCAGCATGACTTTACGTTCGATTTCAGCAACAACCCGCTCCGCCTCGTCAACCCGCCCCTGGCGCGCCAGCCAGCGCGGGCTCTCGGGAATGTTGCGCTGGATGAAAAACACCACCAGCGCCCCCAGCGAGCCGACCAAAATCACCACCCGCCAATAATCAAGCCCGAACGGCGTGGTGCCTTTGAGGGCAAAGGCCAAAAACGCAATCCCCGGCACCACCATATAGGTGATGAACTGATTGATTGAAAATGCACGCCCACGTTCGCGGCGCGGCATCAATTCCGAAATGAACGTATCGATGGTGACCAGCTCAACGCCAATGCCCACCCCGGCGATAAACCGCCATAAATCGAGCCCAAAACCCGTGGTTTGAAACGCCATGATCGCGGTGCTGACCGAATACCAAAGCAAAGCGATGGTGAACACCAAACGCCGCCCATATTTATCCGCCACCTGGCCGAATAATAACACACCGACCCACAGCCCAAAGAACGTCGCGAACACAAAACTGCCAAAGCCTGCCAATTTAATCGCGCTGAGTGCTGCAAAAATCCCCAGCGAGGCGGGGTTGAACAGGCCCGAGCCAATCATGCCGGGTGCGACATAGGCGGTGAAAAACAAATCATAAAACTCGAACAAGCCACCGAGCGAAATCAGAATAATCAGCATCCAAACCGACCGTGAGGCCGGCAAGCGATCCAGACGCGCCGCAATTTCCGCCGATTTTTGTGCCGACATTTGATTTCCTCCCGATTATTTTATGCCCTTCACACTACACATCATCACCGGGGACGCAATCGATTATTGCCTGGCAGGCCGCCGATCAATCAGCCGCACGCCCCACAGCCCGACCAGCATGGTCCCAACAAAAATCAGCACCGGATGCGGATCAAGCATGAGCGCCACCAAAGCCGGGCCGGGACATAGCCCGATCAACCCCCAGCCCGCGCCAAATATCGCCGCACCGATCAGCAATCGGGGTGAAATGCCGCCGCGCGGTAGTGCGGGAAATTGCTGGTCAAACCAGGGATGATGCATGCGCCGCGCCATCGCAAAACCGATTGCGGCAACCAACACCCCGCCGCCCATGACGAAAGCGAGGCTCGGGTCCCAATAGCGGGTGATATTCAAAAAATTCAGAACCTTGGCCGGGTTCGCCATGCGTGAAACCATCAACCCGATACTAAACATACTGCCCGCCCCAAAACCGATCAGGTTGCGTCGCATCACAGCACCGCCCGGGTCAACCCGACCACCAACACCGCCACCAGCATGAAGGTTCCGGTCGCCGCCAGCGAACGGGGCGAGGCGCGCGACAAGCCGCAAATCCCATGGCCCGACGTGCAACCGCCCGCCAGCGCGCTGCCAACCCCCACCAATAATCCAGCGAACGCCAATAATCCGGGCGATCCTTGCACCTGCAAGCCCGGCGCAACACCGAGCAAGCGCGCGGCAAGCGGCATGGCCATCAGCCCCAACAAAAACGCCAAGCGCCAATCGCGGTCTGGCCCGCTCACCATTGCACCCAAAATCCCGCTAATGCCGGCAATGCGACCGATACTCAGCCACAGCAACGAGGCCGATAATCCGATCAGCATTCCACCCGCCAAAGCCAGAATCGGGGTGAACGCGGTATGAGAAGGTGCTGCCAATACCGCTTCAATCATAAACCATATCCAACCAGCCTGTCATCGAAGCTCCGATTTCAAATCGCCCAAACCCTGAGCGACCTCATTATTTTTCTTTACATATTCGTGTTATGCGATATGATCAACAGCTTCGGGAGCGAAACCATCGGTGCCGATCACGGTGCCTATAAATAATATGCAATAACAAATGAGTTGAGGGGCAATGACCAAGCCGAGTCGCCGTGATTTATTCAAGGTTGGCGCCGCCGCAGGCGCTACGCTCCTAGCCCCCAATTCTGCTGGCGCCC
>JAJZEG010000150.1 GCA_021828605.1 Pseudomonadota bacterium
CGCGCGCCTGATTGCCCACACCGAAGATGGTGCGTTTCAGGGTGGTGATGATCGCGGTCAGGGTTTCGGTGGGAGAGAAGGTTTCTGACATGTTGTTAGTTTATGGCACAGGAGCGAGTACCTGCGAAAGAGGAAAGTTTGGGTGACATCCGAACCTTCGAAAAGGCGATCATGCTGTCCTAGTGTCCCTGCTTATCCCTGAAATTCATCCAATGAATTCAGGGCAGGACACTGGAATGGGTTGCGGCCCGCAATCGGTTGGCCGTACGATCCGAGGGCCAACTCGACGCTTGAACATAGATGATAACCGCATGGGTCAAATCAGATGCCCGGACTTTCAAACATTCCCGATGTGCCTCGCGCATTTGCCCAGCCGGTGCAGCATCACGGCATCGGTGACGCCGTGCGACCGGTCTTTTTTCAGACCGATTATGAAGCGTTCCTCTACGCGACGGATGGCGGTACACTCTTCCTCGTCCGGTTCAAGGGAAAGATTTTTGGGGTAACGGCAAGGCATGTGTTCACCGGCAACGGATTTGAGCCGAACCGACTTTTTGTCACGCAGGAGAAATACGCGAGAAAGGGGACGTTGCCCGCGCCCGTCACCGGCATATATTATCCCTCTGCCCCGCGCGGCGCTGCCCTCGGCAGCGATGTTGGAGATATATGTATCATAGAGTTCGATGACGGTATGGCGCATGATTTTTTTATGGCAAGCCCCTTTGATATGGACAGCCTGCCGTTCGGCACCAGCGAGGTGCGGCACGCGCTGGTGATATATGGCGTCTTGAAAGAAAAGACGATTATCATTCATGCCGATGGGGGCCGGGGCGATATCGATATAGCCTACTGCCAGCTCGAATATTTCGACGCCACGATGACAACGCGTGACGCGGTATTGCGGGCGGCGAGCGCTGAATTTCGAGATTTGCCCTTCAAGAGCATCACCGGGATTAGCGGCTCTCCCGTTTACGATAAAACTGCGGGTAGGCTTTGCGGCATGGTGGTGAGGGGGGGTATGACGGGTGCCAAGAGCGACATCCGCTTCGTCGATATCGTTGATATAACGAAACTCCTTGAAGGCATCAGCAGCGGCGCGACCGACATCGACTATGAGAAAATAGTGCCCGCGTATCGGGAGTAGTGTTTCGGCCATCACCCAGGGACTGACCTGAGAATATCGTTCTGACCCGCAATCGGGTGGTGCGGGATGGACTCGAAGGCGGGAAGCGGCTACATTATCACTAGGTATTACTACGTGATAGGACGCTGTCATGGCAACATCCCTCAAGATTGACGACAGGCTGAAAGGGCGCGTCCAGCAGCTGGCCAGCCAGCGTCGGCGCTCGCCGCATTGGGTCATGCTCGAAGCTATTCAACAATATGTCGAGCGCGAGGAATCCCGCGAGAGCTTCAAGCAGGAAGCTTTGGAGTCCTGGGCCGATTACCGGGAGACCGGGCGCCATTTGGCGGGTGCGGAGGTGCGCAACTGGCTGAAGGGCTGGGGGGCTCCGGACGAAAAGCCGTTGCCAGACTGCCACGAGTAAGTGCCGCGCGTCATTGTCACTGAGGGTGCCGCTGCGGGCCTGGTGCGGTGTCGGGAATTTCTGGTCACCAAAGCGCCGGAAGCGGCCAGACGAGCGGCTCAGACCATCGAACGGCAATTCCTGCTCTTGGAAACGACGCCCGATATGGGTCGGCCATTTTCCGCAGCGCCAGAACTCCGCGAGCTGGTGATCAGCTTCGGGGATTCCGGGTATGTGGCGCTGTACCGCCATGAGCAAGCCGAGGATGCGGTCTATATTCTGGCCGTCCGGCACCAGAAAGCGGCGGGTTACTGATCGGCGCTGAAATTGCCAGGGTATCCGTTGTCATCGCGCTGTATTATCCCTGCTCTGCAATCCGTTGGATTGCAGAGCAGGCGTGGGTTAGCCCCGGCGTTTCGCTTCGCGGCGCCGTTCATGGAGCACGAACTCGGTATAGCCGTTGGGTTGGGCGCGGCCTTTGAAGATTAGATCACACGCCGCCTGGAAGGCGATGCCGTCATAGGCGGGGGCCATGGGTCGATAGAGCGGATCATGCTCATTCTGGCGATCCACCACCACCGCCATGCGCCGTAGGGTGGCCATGACTTGGTCGTTGCTGACCACGCCATGATGCAGCCAGTTGGCGATATGCTGGGCGGAGATGCGCAGGGTAGCCCGATCTTCCATCAGCGCGACATTATGGATATCCGGCACTTTCGAGCAGCCGACCCCTTGATCGATCCAGCGCACCACATAACCCAAGATTCCTTGCGCGTTATTATCAAGCTCCTGGGCAATCTCCTCGGGCTGCCAGTTTGGCCGGTCGGCGAGGGGAATGGTCAACAGATCATCGAGCGATCCCATTGCGCGCGAGCGCAGGCTTTTTTGCACGGCGGCGACATCGACCGCGTGATAATGCAGCGCATGGAGCGTCGCCGCCGTGGGCGAGGGCACCCAGGCGGTGTTGGCACCCGCGCGCGGATGGCCAACCTTTTGCTCTAACATTCCTGCCATCGCATCCGGTGCCGCCCACATGCCTTTGCCGATTTGCGCGTGACCGGGCAGGCCGCAGCGTATCCCGATATCGACATTGCGATCCTCATAGCTTTTGATCCAGGGCGTGCTTTTGATCTCGGCCTTGCGAATCATCGGTCCGGCTTCCATCGCGGTATGGATTTCATCGCCGGTGCGATCCAGAAATCCGGTATTGATGAAAAAGATCCGCTCGCGTGCGGCATCGATGCAGGCGGCGAGATTGGCGGAGGTGCGCCGTTCCTCGTCCATGATGCCCATTTTGATGGTGTTGCGCGCCAGCCCGAGCAGATCTTCCACGGCACCGAATAGATCCGTGGCATAGGCGACTTCATCCGGCCCGTGCAGCTTGGGTTTGACGATATAAATCGAGCCGGTGCTCGAATTGCGTCGGCCCGTCCGTTGCAAATCATGCAGGGCGCAGAGCGAGGTTACCACCAGATCGATGATGGTCTCGGGCACGCTGCGCCCGGCATCATCGGTGATGATATCGCTGTAAATATGATGCCCGACATTGCGCACCAGCATCAGAGCCCGCCCGGAGAGGGCAAGTGCTGCGCCATCCGGCGCGTGATAGCGGCGATCCTCCGCGAGTTTGCGGGTAAATTGTTTGCCGCCTTTTTCCATGGTCTCGGCCAGCGTGCCCGCCATCAGCCCGAGCCAGTTGCGATAGACCAGCACCTTATCCTCGGCATCGACCGCCGCGACACTATCTTCGGCGTCCATGATGGTGCTGATCGCTGATTCCAGGATCAGATCCGCGATGCCCGCTTTATCGGTTTTGCCAATCACGCTCGACGGATCGATCACGATTTCCAGATGCAAATGATGGTGCTTGAGCAAAATCGCCGAAGGCTGCGCCGGATCGCCGCGATAGCCGACGAAGGCCGCACCATCGCGCAGGCCGACCTCGCCGCTCGGCAGCGTCACCGCCAAATGGCCATGGCGCACGCGATAGGCCAAAGCATCGGCATGATGGCCGGTCGCGAGCGGGACATAGTCATCAAGCACGGCGCGGGCGCGCGCGATCACCGCGGCACCGCGCTGCGGGTTATAGGTTTTGCCGGGTGCGAGATCACCGGTTTGTGCAATCGCATCGGTGCCGTACAGCGCATCATAGAGGCTGCCCCAGCGCGCATTCGCGGCGTTCAGCGCGTAGCGGGCATTCATCACCGGCACTACCAGCTGCGCGCCGGCGATGGTGGTGATTTCGGGATCGACATGCGCTGTGGTGACGGCGACTGAAGCGGGTTCGGGCTGCAAATAGCCGATTTCGCGCAAAAACGCCTGATAGCTGGCCTGATCGAGCGGTTTGCCGCGCTGGCCCTTGTGCCAATGATCGATGGAAGCTTGCAGCCGGTCGCGCTCGGCCAGCAGATCCGCGTTGCGCGGCGCGTGGGTGGCGATCAACCCGGCCAGCCCCGACCAGAACCGGTCCGCTGCCAAGCCGGTGCCGGGCAAGGCCTCGGTCATGATGAAATCATAAAGCGGTGTTGCCACCTGCAAGCCGCCTGCCGATACCCTGCTCTCGCTCATCATCATCTCCCGTTTTCTAGAGCGCGGCTGATTCACGCTTGTCATTGTCGCGCGCGTTGCGCGCCGATTCCAAACGATCAGGCTCTAATCATCCCGCTAATGCAGCCTCCCGCGTCGCCTGTCGAGGTCGAGACCGTAAGGAAGGTGGGGGATGAAGGTGGGGGGTCGCACGATGCGAAGCGGTCTGATACCAGCGTCTGATGCGCGCCGCCCACTCTATTCGTCCCATCGCATGACCCGCCAGCGCCGCCTCGCGCTGATCACTGGCGGTCTGCTCTTGACCATTGGCCTGTTGGTGCTGGCCAGCAGCCGCCTGCTGTCGGGCTCGTATCACCGTGCCGCCATCGAACGGCTGGCGAGCCGGGTTGCCGGTCAGCCGATCATTATCAAAGGCCCGATCAAAATCGCCCTGCTGCCGGACCCGCAGCTGATTGCCCAACGCGTGACCATTGGCACGCCGCATCACGCCTCGGTGCGCGCCAAATCGCTCAAGCTGGATCTGGCACCGGGCGCTTTGCTCTTTGGCCGCCTGCGCGCCACCCGCCTGACCTTGCGCCATCCGGTGATCACCATGCCCTGGCCCCTGCCCGGCGGCGCCCATGCGCTGGCGCCACCGCCTTGGCTCGCCTCGCTGCATGCCACTATTGATGAGGGCACGATTACCATCGGCGGGCTGCGCGTCACCCACGCTAATTTGTCGATTTTCACCGGCGGTCCGAACGCGGTTCTGGCCATCGGCGGCACCGCCCGGCTCGGCGCGACCCTGGTGCATCTGACCCTCGATTTGAGCAACGCCGCCGCCGCCCATGCCAGTCTGACCGCCGCAATCAGCTTGATCGGCGCGGATGGAAGCTCGAGTGCTGCGATCAATTTCGTTGGTCAGTTCAATGATCGTAGCCAACTGGCCGGCCAACTCACGGGGCGCTCGACGATCCCCCTGCCCGGCTGGAAACCGCATTTGACCCTGCTGCGCGCCAATTTGCGCGTCACCCCGCCGCTGATCAGCCTCACCCATCTGATCATCGTCCACGGCCCTGGCCAGATCACCGGCTCTGCGTCGTTTACCCCGCAGCAAACCACGCTTGATTTGACCCTGCAAAAACTGAACCTTGCGCCGCTTTGGCGCTTTGGTATCGGTGCCCGCGGCGCGACGCCGATCAACCTTGCGCTCACCATGCATCAAGCGCGCCTGAATTTTCTCGCCCTTCCCGACCTCACCAGCCAAATCCGCCTCACCCGCCACCATGCCGATATTCTGGCTTTGCACGCGGCCATCGGCGGCGGCATGCTTGAGCTTGCCGGTCATGCGCGGCTGCATGGCGCCGCACTGGGTCGGTTCACCGGGCCGATCAGCCTGAATATTCCCCATTTAGCCGCCGCGATCGCGGCCTGGCGTCAGGCCGAGCCGGACCTGCCAGCGATGATCGCCACCGCGCCCTGGAGCCAGGCGCCGCTCAGTTTGAGCGGGCAGCTGATTGCGCGTGCGGGAAATTTCCGGCTGGCAGCACTCAAGGGCGTCATCGGCACCGGGCCCGATCTCAGCCGCTTCACGGGCGCGATCAGCCATCGGCGCACCCATACTGCGATTGGGCTGAATTTCGACCAACTCGCGCTGAACCTCGGCGATTTTCACGATGTCGCGCCTCAAGGCGCCGCCTCGTTCAGCAAACACCAGATCAACCTCCGCCTTACCGCAGCCACCTTGCATCTCACCGGCCTGCGCGCGCGCATCACCGGTCAGAACCTGCTGATCGACGCGGCCATCGGCTCGTCTTTGACGCTGCGCGCGGCGGGGCTGACCATGGCAGGCACCAGCGTGAACGCGCATGGCGCATTCAATTTGGCTCAGGGTGTGCGCCATGCTCAAATCAGCATGGCCGGGACAAATATCGCGACATTGATCGGGGCGTTCGATCCGGCATTTGCGAAGCAATGGCCGCGCGGACCCCTCACCCACCAAGCGTTCGCCCTTGCTGTTCGCGCTGCCGGCCCGCTGATCGCGCTTGATACCCATACGCGGCTTGATCTGGGAGCGGGCCGCACGAGCCTGACGCTCCATGCCGATCAGCGCATCAATAATCTGGCGCACAGCGCGCAAGGCAGCCTGACGCTCCAGGCGCCAAGCGCGATTGCGGTGCTTGGCGGATTAGGTCTGAAAGCCGGGCTTGATTGGCCGGGTGCGGGTTCGATTGGGCTGCGCCTCGCCGATCATGTCAGCCGCCAGCGCGTGACCATTGATAATGCCGTGCTCAGCTTTGGCGCGAGCACGCTGCGCGCCCGGCTGGCGCTTGGCCTGACCCCGGATTTAGCGATTAAGGGACGCATCCATGCTGATCGATTATCGCTCCCCGCCGCCTCGGTGTTGCTGGCGGGCGCGCGGATCATGCTCGGCGATCAGGCGACATTGCATGTCACCGCGCGCGCGGTCGCGCAGGCCAATCAGCGCATCGCTTCGGCTTTCACCGGCACGCTGAGCACCATGCCAGGAGCGACACCGCGTTTGTCACTGGCCATCGCCGCCCAACCGGCTTTGGGGGGTCATTTGACCACGCAGGCGACAGTGCAAGTCCCACCCCACCAACCGCCGCAGCTCCGGGGCAGCCTGACCTTGCGCGGCGCGCCGATTGCCGCTTTGGCCAAGCTCGCCCCGCAAATCGGTGTTAGGCTGCCGCTCTCCGGTGGCACCGCCAATCTGGTCACCGCCCTCGCCGCCACGGGTGCCAACCAAACCGACTGGATCCGCGATGCGACCGGTAGTTTTGCTGTTACGCTCCATCAAACCCACCTATCGGGCCTTGATCTGGCCGCCGCCGCCGCTGCTTTGCGCGCCAGCCGCACCCCTTTGCATCGGATCAGCCGGTTCACCGCCGCTGATCGGCTGCGGCGGGCGCTGATTTTTGGCGCAACCCCGGTTGATACCGCTCAGATCGCGGCGAATTTGACCGCCCATCATGTCACCCTCGATCATGCGGGTTTTACCGGCCCCACCGGTATTATCGGGCTGCACGGCGTGATTGATCGCGCCACCGAGCGGCTGGATTTGCACGCCGCCATCACCCTGACCGATCACCAGAAACCGACCCTGCCGCCGCTCGGTGAGCGGATTCTCGGCACCGCCGCCGCACCGTGGCATCACGCCAAACTCGGGCGCGCGATGCGCTGGATCGACGCGCCGATCAAGTCGCCTTAAGCTATAGGATGAGGGCGGCGAGCAGCGAATCCAGGCGCTTGCGTCCCTCCGCCGTCGCGATCACGCGATCAGGCGTTATCTCTAGATATCCGGCGAGCAAGGCCTGATCGAG
>JAJZEG010000425.1 GCA_021828605.1 Pseudomonadota bacterium
GGCGGCGAAAAACCCATCGGTCTGATCGCGCGCGGGCGATAAACGCAGCATCGGGGCGCGGATATGCTCAGGCCAAGTCTCGTCGAGCGGCACCAGCGCGAACTGGGTGTGACGGGTCAAAAACGCCTCGATTTGAGCGTCATTTTCCTCATCCAGCACCGAGCAGGTCGCGTAAATCAGGTGGCCACCCGGCCTAACCAGGCGCTGCGCCTCATCCATAATGGACGCTTGTTTGACGGTAAGCTCCGCTAAATCCTGCGCCGTCAGCCGCAGCCGGGCGTCGGGGTTGCGTCGCCAGGTGCCGGTCCCGGTGCAGGGTGCGTCGATCAGCACCACGTCGCATTTGCGCTCCTGGCGCTTGGCCCATTTATCGCCAGCGGCGAATAGATGCCGCTCGGCATTATGCACCCCGGCCCGGCGCAGCCGTTTGATCGCGGCATCAAGGCGCGGTGCGGAAACGTCGCAGGCCACCAGATGGCCCTTATTTTCCATCATCATCGCGAGTGCCAGCGTTTTGCCGCCCGCTCCGGCGCAATAATCAACCACCCGCATGCCGGGCTTCACATCGGCAAGGAGCGCCACGAGCTGGCTGCCCTCATCCTGAATTTCCACCAACCCGTCGCGAAACGCCGCACTGGCGGTGACATGCTGACGCGCGGCCAAGCGTAAGCCCCACGGGCTGAGCTTGGTGGGTTCGGCGCGCAACCGTTCGCGCGCGAGAGCCTCGATCGCCGCCTCGCGGGTGGTTTTCAGCAAATTTACCCGCAAATCGAGTGGCGCCTGGATCAGCATGGCCGCGCATTCAGCATCGAGCCGGGCGCCAAAGCGCGCACGAAACTTGTCCACAACGAAATCAGGGATTTCCAGCCGCACCCCGTCAGACATGTTCGGATGATCGAGCGTATGGGTCGCGAGTTGGGCCAGAGCCCGTTTTTCAACGTCATCGAGCGGGGCTGGGGCGAAGCGCGAGCCACCGAAATTCGACTCAGCGCGATGCGGAGTCATCCCACCCAGCACCATCATCGCTAAGGCAAGCAGACGCGGCGTAACCGGCGCGCCGATCCGCTCGAGCCACCAGCCCAGTCGGCGGCGCGCGCGCAGCACCGACCAGGTGATTTCGCTGATATCGCGCCGATCACCGCCGCCGATAAAGCGCCTGGTGCGCAAAAACTCGTTCGCCACCGCGTCCGCCGGGCGACGATCCGCCTCAATCGCGCCAAGCAACGCGATGGCCGCGTCAAGCCGTCCTGCGGGGGTCACGGCTCAATCCTGGCGATAATTCGGCGCTTCGCGGGTGATCGCCACGTCATGGACATGGCTTTCCCGCAAGCCCGCACCGGTGATCCGGCGAAACCGCGCCTCGGTTTGCAGGGCGGCGATGGTGGCACTGCCGGTATAGCCCATGCCCGCGCGCAAACCGCCGACCATTTGGTGCACCACCGCACTCATCGGACCTTTATAGCCGACGCGCCCTTCGATACCTTCGGGCACCAATTTCAGCTGATCCTTGATATCCTGCTGGAAGTAGCGATCTGCGGAGCCGCGCGCCATCGCGCCTAGACTCCCCATGCCACGATAGGATTTATACGAGCGGCCTTGGTATAAAAACACCTCGCCCGGCGCTTCATCGGTGCCCGCAAGCAGCGAGCCGACCATCACGCAATCAGCACCTGCGGCAATCGCTTTGACAATATCACCGGAATTGCGCACGCCGCCATCGGCAATCGCGGGCACATCCTGCGCGCGGCACGCGGCGCTGGTTTCCAGCACGGCGGTGAATTGCGGCACGCCGACACCGGCGACCACCCGCGTGGTGCAAATACTGCCCGGCCCGATGCCGATTTTAATCGCGTCAGCCCCAGCCGCGATCAGCGCCTCGGCACCTTCCGGGGTCGCAACATTGCCCGCAATCAACTGCACCGCATTCGAGGCGCGCTTGACCCGCTCGACCGCGCGCATCACCCCATCGGAATGGCCGTGCGCGGTATCGACCACAATTACATCGACCCCGGCATCGATCAGCGCCTGGGCGCGCGCGATACCATCGTCGCCGACGCCGGTTGCCGCCGCGACGCGCAGACGACCCAGCGCGTCCTTGTTCGCCAGCGGATGCGCTTCAGCCTTGTCCATGTCCTTGACCGTGATCAGCCCGACGCAGCGATACGCGTCATCGACCACCAATAACTTTTCAATCCGATGCTTGTGCAGCAAATGCCGCGCGCGATCCGGCCCGACATCAGCGGGCGCGGTGATCAGGTTTTCGCGGGTCATCAGTTCGGCGACCCGCGCCATCGGGTCGGTCGCGAAGCGCACGTCGCGATGGGTCAAAATACCGACAAGACGCCGGGTGTTGCGTTCAACCACCGGCACCCCGGAGATCCGAAACTGCGCCATCAGCGCCTGGGCTTCGGCCAAGGTTTGATCAGGATGAATGGTCAGCGGATCGACCACCATGCCGCTTTCGTATTTTTTCACCCGGCGGACTTGGGCTGCCTGTTCCTCGATAGTCAGGTTTTTGTGAATGACGCCGATGCCGCCTTGCTGCGCCATCGCGATGGCCATTGCGGCTTCGGTAACCGTGTCCATCGCCGCCGAAATCAACGGGATGTTCAGGGTGATGGTGCGGGTCAGGCGGGTGCGGGTGGTCGCCATGGCGGGGAGCACTTGTGAATAACCCGGCACCAACAACACATCGTCAAACGCCAATGCCTCCGAAATCCGATCCGCTCCGCGCGGCTGCTTTGTGCCCGTTATGGAGGTGGAAAGCGGGGGGTTGGCGGATGCGGACTGATCGGCGGAAACCATGATTGATCCTTGGGGTTTAAAGCAATCTCACCAATGATGTGGCTCGGTGGATGATATAGGATCACCTAAACGTCCCAAGCCAGTGCCGCAACCCCGACTGCGGCGCGTCTGGGATCAGGACAATGCAGGGATCGGCAGGATCAAAGCTGGGGACGAGAATATATTACAAAATAAATTGACATCGTATTTTTCTGTAATATATTGCCTCGAATAAGGAGCAAAATCATGTACGCTCAAGCCCTCGACCAAACCGAATCCCGTCTTTCTGCGCCCCCTCCGTCTGCGCCAGATGATCCGGCCCGACTGGCCGCCTTTGCCGCGCACATTGATGCCGAGCAGAAAATTGAGCCTAACCACTGGATGCCGGAGACGTATCGGCGGACCCTCATTCGCCAAATTGCGCAGCACGCCCATTCCGAAATTATCGGCATGCAGCCGGAAGGTAATTGGATTACCCGGGCACCGTCCCTGCGTCGTAAAGTCGCTTTGCTGGCCAAGGTGCAGGATGAGTGCGGCCATGGCTTGTACCTTTATGCCGCTGCCGAGACTCTGGGCGTTTCGCGCGAGGATCTGGTTGATCAATTACTGACGGGTGCGGCAAAATATTCCTCGATTTTTAACTATCCGACCCTAACCTGGGCGGATATTGGCGCGATTGGCTGGCTGGTCGATGGTGCGGCGATTATGAACCAGATCCCGCTCTGCCGGTGTTCCTACGGCCCGTATGCCCGCGCGATGATCCGGGTGTGCAAGGAGGAGAGTTTTCACCAGCGCCAAGGCTATGAAATTATGTGCGGGCTAGCGGCGGGCAGCGCCGAGCAGCACGCTATGGCGCAGGACGCGCTTAACCGTTGGTGGTGGCCGTGTTTGATGATGTTCGGCCCGCCCGATACCGAGAGCCAACATTCCGACCAATCAACACGCTGGAAAATCAAGCGTTTCTCCAATGATGAGCTGCGGCAGAGTTTCGTCGATGCCACGGTGCCGCAAGCGCATCGGCTTGGATTAACCCTGCCCGACCCGAATTTGGTGTTTGATCAGGCCAGCAACCATTGGCGCTATGGGGCAATCGATTGGGCGGAGTTCCGCGCGGTGTTGCGCGGTGAGGGGCCGTGCAATCAGGAACGGCTGGAACGGCGGAACGCGGCGCACGCGGAGGGCGACTGGGTGCGCGCGGCAGCGCAGGCCTATGCCGCCAAACAAAACCAACGAAAAGCGGCGTGATAACCGATGAATAATCCAAAATCAGGCGAATTGCTTTGGGAAGTGTTTTTGCGGAGTCGCAACGGGCTCGCCCATAAACATGCGGGATCGCTGCACGCGCCCGATGCGACACTCGCCCTTGATGCCGCGCGCGATTTATTCACCCGGCGCGGCGAAGCGATTTCGATTTGGGTGGTGCCGTCCTCGGCGATCATCGCGTCCGACCCGGATGAGCAAGCGATGCTGTTCGAACCCGCGGAGAGCAAAATCTATCGTCACCCGAGTTTTTACACGGTGCCCGATGATGTCGGCCATATGTGACATGGCTGAGCCCGCGCAGCGCGATGACGCCCCGTCAGGCGCCAACATTGAGATCAACGAGACGCCGCGTTTGCATTGGCTGCTCGCTTACGCCGATGATGCGCTGATCCTTGGCCACCGGCTGTCGGAATGGTGTGCGCGCGGTCCAAGCATGGAAGAGGACATGGCGCTGGCGAATTTAGGGCTGGATTTGCTGGGGCAGGCGCGATTTTTATATAGTCACGCGGCAATGTTGGAAAACGCCGCAAACCCAGAATTGCGGCGGAGCGAGGATGATTACGCCTATCGCCGAGATGCGCCGCAATTTCGCAATACGCTGCTGGTTGAACAGCCTAACGGCGATTTCGCGGCGACGATGATGCGTCATTTGCTCTATGCCAGCTTTGTTGATCTCTATTGGCGGGCGAGCGGCGCCGTGGCTGATCCGGCCATCGCGGCCTTTGCCGCGCGCAGCGAGAAGGAAACCGCCTATCATCGGCGTCACGCCGCTGAATGGGTGATCCGGCTGGGTGATGGCACCGCGGAAAGCCACCGCCGCGCCCAAGCGGCTCTGGATCATTTATTGCCGCTTGCCGATGAAGTTTTTCAGCCAATGCCTGGGCAGCAAAGTCTGATCGATGCGGGCATGATCATTGACCCCGTTCATTTGCACGACGCCTATCGCCATCACATTGAGCAGGTTTGCGCACAAGCCACCTTGAAGCTGGCTTGGCCGCAATCCAATCAAACCGGCGGCAGGTTGGGGCGGCATAGCGCGCATTTGGCCCCTTTGCTCGCCGAACTGCAATTTTTGCCGCGCACCTATCCGGGGGCGACATGGTAGGCTTGGCCGATCCGCGCGATGCGGCCTGGGCGATTGCCGCCGCCCTGCCCGATCCTGAAATCCCGGCAATCACCATCGCCGAGCTGGGTATTTTGCGCGGTGTGGAGATGCAGGATGGCGCGGTGATGGTCACCATCACCCCCACCTATTCGGGCTGCCCGGCCACCGAAATGATCAAATCCGATATCGAAACCGCCTTGCATCGAGCCGGCTTCACCGAGGTAAGCGTGCGCCTGGTCTATAGCCCGGCCTGGAGCACCGATGCGCTGAGCGCCGCGACTTTGGAGAAATTGCGGGCCGAAGGCATCGCCCCGCCGCGCCGGGGTCAAGCGCCGCATTGCCCGTTATGCGATTCAACCGAGGTCGAACAACTCAGCGCCTTCGGCTCAACGCCGTGCAAATCGCTCTGGCGCTGCATCAGCTGCCGCGAGCCGTTTGATCATTTCAAATGCCATTGAGCGGCGCGTAATGGTGCAAGCCCGATTTCATCCGCTCGCGATCAGCGCGATCACGCCGGAAGCACGATCAGCGATTTCGCTCAGCTTCGCGGTGCCCGAGGTGCTGCGCGCGGCGTATCAGTTCACCCCCGGCCAATATCTGACCCTGCGCCAGACCATCGACGGGGTTGAGCAGCGCCGGGCCTATTCGATTTGTGCGGCCCCCGGCGAGGGCGAGCTGCGCATCGCGGTGAAGCGCGTCGCCGATGGGGTGATGTCGGGCTATCTCTGCGAGGCCGCAAAAATTGGCGATATGATCGAGGTGATGACCCCGACCGGTCGGTTCGGCCTCACGCCCGACCCGGCGCGCGCGCGCAATGTGGTCGCCTTCGCGGCGGGCTCGGGGATCACCCCGATCCTCTCGATCCTGCGCAGCGTGCTGGAGAGTGAACCATCGAGCCACTGCACCCTATTTTATGCCAATCGCGGCGCCAGCGACATCATGTTCCGCGAGACGTTGGAGACTCTGAAAAACCGCCATCTCGGCCGATTTTCACTCCTGCATATTTTGTCGCGCGAGGAGCAGGATATCCCGCTGCTGCATGGCAGGCTGGACGCCGAGCGGATCGCCAAACTGCTCCGCCGCGCGGCGCCGCAGCGGATTGATCATTTATTCATCTGCGGACCGGCGCCGATGATCGATAATGTCGAGCATGCCGCCCACACCCATGGGATCGCGGCGGATGCGATCCATATCGAGCGTTTTGTTGCCAGCGATGGCGGTATTCCGCGCCCCCCGACATCGCGTCCAGCTGCGCCGCGACCGGTCGAGCCGGTGGTGGGCGATGCCGGGACGCTGATCACCATCATCGCGGATGGCAAGCGCCATGCCGTGCCGATTGAAGCGGGAGAAAAAATTCTCGATGCCGCGCTGCGGGCGGGGCTCGATTTGCCTTATGCGTGCAAAGGCGGGATGTGCGCGACGTGCCGGGCCCGGATTATTGAGGGCCAAGCCAGCATGGCGGTGAATTATTCGCTGGCCGATTGGGAACTCCAGGCCGGGTTCGTGCTCTCCTGCCAAGCGCAGATCGAGGGTGCTGGCGTGTTAATCGATTTCGACGCGCTCTGAGCGGTAACCTGCGCGCCAAAAAAAAACCCCGGACCATTGGCCCGGGGTTTTGCGCGAACGCAGCGCGATTTGGATCAGCGCTTGCTGAACTGGAAGCTCCGGCGGGCCTTGGCCTTGCCGTATTTTTTCCGCTCAACCGTGCGCGGATCGCGGGTGAGGAAGCCCGCGACTTTGAGAATCCCGCGCAAATCCGGCTCATAATAAGTGAGCGCCCGCGAAATACCGTGCCGCACCGCACCGGCCTGGCCCGATAAGCCACCGCCGGTAACGGTCGCCATCACGTCGAACTGGTTATAGCGATCGGCAACCAGAAACGGTTGGGTGATCAACATGCGCAGAACCGGACGCGCGAAATATTGCGCGGCTTTGCGGCCATTGATGATGATCTCACCCTTGCCCGGCTTGATCCAGACCCGCGCCACCGCATCCTTACGACGACCGGTGGCGTAGGAACGGCCCAGCGCATCGCGCTTGACTTCATATTTCGGCCCGGTCACCGGAGCAGTAACTTCGGTGGTGACCACCGACTTCAAATCGGCGAGTGTTGCAGTCCCAGACATACTCAAACCCTCCGATTCTTGCGATTAAGTGCGCCAACATCCAACGTCACCGGCTGTTGCGCGGTGTGCG
>JAJZEG010000105.1 GCA_021828605.1 Pseudomonadota bacterium
CCGACCACCGCGAACACCACCAGCACCGGATATTCAAACCGCCCGATCCCGTTGCGCTTGTTATAGCCAATCGACAGGGCCAATCCGCCAATCGCCGCTAACAAAACCAATATATCGGCAAAACGGGTGAAGGCGTTGGTCACCAGCAGCCCGTGAAACACCACGCCAGTCGGTGCGACGAATATCAACCGCCCGGCCAATGCCAGCACGATCATCGCCGCCACGGTGATCGCAAAACTATGATCGCGCCGCGCCATCACCCCGGCCAGCAGCATCACCAACCCGCCGATCCCGATAAATAAAATCGGCAGCACCGCCATCATCACGTCGCTCCCGGGATTCATCGCGACACCATCGCGACCATAGTCCTATGCACATTAACGGGCCCATGCCCGTGCAGGCTCGCTTTGATCGCCGCCACCCCGCCGGTTTGTTGCACCAACCCCTGCACCGCCCGGTCAAACGGCACGGTCAAGGCGTCCGGATAAATCCCCAGCACCAGCACCAGCACCGCCAGCGGCGCCAACATCAACCATTCACCCGCCGCGATATCCGGCGGCGCCAACGCCACCGAGGAGCGCGACTGATCAAACAACACCCGCCGCACCAGCACTAACATATACATCACACTCAGCACCATGCCGCTGCCCGCAAACAGCGCCAGCCAAAAATTAACCTTGATCGCCCCAGCCAAAATCAACAACTCGCCGACAAAGCCCGACGTTCCCGGCAGCCCAACATTCGCCAGCACGAAAATCATTAAAAATGTCGCAAATACCGGCATGCGCACGGCGAGCCCGCCTAAATGCTCCAGCAATCGCGATTGCCCGCGCGCGAGCAAAACCCCCACACATAAAAACAACGCCGCGATCACTAAACCATGAGAAATCATCTGAAACAGCGCGCCTTCGATCCCCTCGACCGTCAGGGTAAAAATCCCGACCACGATCAGCCCCATATGGGCGGCTGAGGAATAGGCGATCATTCGTTTCATGTCGGTCTGCGCAAACGCCGCGAACGATAAATAAATCACCGCAATCACGCCCAAAACCAACATCATCGGCGCGAAATACGCTGTCGCCTGCGGCAACATGGGCAGGCTGAACCGCAAAAACCCGTAACTGCCCATTTTCGAGAGCACCGCCGCTAACATTACCGTTCCCGCCACCGGCGCCTCGCCATAGGCATCGGGCAACCAGCTATGCATCGGCCAAACCGCCGCCTTCACGCCGAAAGCCAGCAGAAACGCCAGAAACAACCAATCCTGCGCCGCTGGCGGGATCGGCGTTTGCATCAGGGTCACCATGTCGGTGGTGCCGGCATGATGCCACATCCATACCAGAGCCAGCAGCATCGGCAACGAGCCCGCCAGGGTGAACAGGAAAAACCGCACCGCCGCGCGCACCCGATTTGGGCCACCCCACACGCCGATGATCAAATACATCGGCAATAAAACGCCTTCGAAAAACACATAAAACAGCATGAAGTCGAGCGATTCGAACATGCCGATGGTCAGGGCTTCGAGCAGCAAAAACGCTGCCATGTAAGCGCGCACCCGCCGCTGTTCATGCCAACTCGCCACAATGACAATCGGGGTAAGCAGCGCGCTCATCACCACGAATAACAAACTAATCCCGTCAACACCCAAATGATAGGAAACACCGGCTTGCGGCAACCAGCTGAGCTTCTCGACAAATTGAAACCCGCGATGCCGCGCATTGAACGCAACGAGCAATCCAGCCGCGAGGATCAACTCAATGATGCTGGTCCAGAACGCCACCCAGCGCACGCTGCGCGCACTCGCTTCAGTGGCATCGCCGGTCATGAAAATAATCGCCGCCCCCAACACCGGCAGCCAGATCAGTAACGACAGGATTGGCGATGCCGCAATCAAAGTTATCATAACGCTCCCCTCACCGCATGACCAAAAACAGGCTGAGCAGCGCAAGCAAGCCCAGGAGCATCACGAAACTATAAACTGCGAGCGAGCCATTTTGTACCCGCGCCATCTGGCCGGAAAAATCATTGGTCCACCGCGCCAAACCGGTCGGCGCGCCATCGATGAGTTGATCGTCCACCCCGCGCCAAATCACCCGCGCCACACGCTTGGTAGGGCGGACGAACAGCGCGTCATACAGCTCGTCGAAATACCATTTATTCAGCAAAAACCGATAGAGGCCGGGCATCGCTTGCGCCAGCGCCACCGGGATCGACGGGCGGATAATATAAAACACATAGGCCACCGCGAACCCAACCAAAGCCAGCAGCAACGGCAAATCCGCCGCCCAAGCCGGGATCGGCATCCCCAGCCGCGCCATCGCCGCCGCGGGCTCCACAATACTATTGCCCCAGAACGCCCCACTCCCCGCGCCAATAAACAGCTGGTCCAGCAGCATCCCACCGGCAAACGCTCCAACCGCCAATACCAGCAACGGCACCGTCATGGTCCAACCACTTTCATGCGCATGGCCATGCACATCCGCATCGCCGCGCGGCGCGCCATGAAAAACCAGGAACATCAACCGGCTGACATAAAAGGCGGTCAGCCCCGCGCCGAGCACGCCGCACACCCAGCCAAACATCGCTGCATTGCCATGATTGGCAAAGGCCGCCGCCAAAATCGCATCTTTCGAGAAAAACCCTGAAAAAGGCGGGATCGCTGCCAGCGCCAATGCACCCACCGCCATCGTGCCATAGGTCAGCGGCATTTTGCGCCACAAACCACCCATTTTGCGCACATCCTGCTCATCGGCGAGCGCGTGGATCACCGATCCTGCCGCCAGGAACAGCAACGCCTTGAACATTGCATGGGTAATCATGTGAAAAATCGCCGCCTGATCCGCCCCGACACCCGCGCCCAAAAACATATAACCCAGCTGCGAACAGGTCGAATACGCAATGATCCGTTTGATGTCGTTTTGCACACACCCAATGGTTCCGGCAAACAACGCCGTCGCCCCGCCAATCACCGCCACCATGCCCATCGCCACCGGCGCTGATGACATCAACGGCGACATGCGCACAATCATATAAACGCCCGCCGCCACCATGGTCGCCGCATGAATCAAGGCCGAAATCGGCGTTGGCCCCTCCATCGCGTCGGCCAACCAGGTATGCAGAAAAATCTGCGCCGATTTGCCCATCGCGCCAATGAAGAGCAGCACCCCGATCACATCGAGCACCGGCAAACTCAAACCAAACAAATGATAATGCTGGGTCGCCATCTGCGGCACCGCCGCAAAAATCTGATTGAACGACACCGTGCCAAATTGCACGTAAATCAGCACAATGCCGATCAAAAACGCCAAATCGCCAACCCGGTTCATCACGAACGCCTTGATCGCCGCCGCATTGGCACTCGCCCGATCATACCAATAGCCAATCAGCAAATAGGAAAACAGCCCGACGCCTTCCCAGCCGAAAAACAACTGTAACAAATTATTCGCCGTCACCAGCATCAACATTGCGAAGGTGAACGCCGAAATATAGATAAAAAACCGTGGCATCGTGCGGTCATGCGCCATATAGCCGACGCTGTATAAATGGATCAGTGCTGAAATCACGCTCACCATCACCACCACCACCAGCGATAATGTATCCTGCCGCAAACTCCAGGGGGTCACCATCGATCCCACATGGATCCAAGCCCCCAACGCCACATCGTGCATTGGCACATGCTCAACCAAATGCCGCACCAGACACGCCACCGCCGCTACGGCGGAGATGCCCAAACCACCCACGCTCGACCAAACCGCACTGCCGCGTGATCCGCTCGCTCGCAGCAAAATCGTCAAAATCGAGCCGAACAACGGCGCGAAAACGGCAATTCCAAGCAGCATGATCAGCCCTTCATCAGCGTGACATCGTCAACTTCAATCGAACCCCGATTGCGGAAATAAACCACCACAATCGCCAGCCCGATCGCCGCCTCCGCCGCTGCCACCGCCAGCACGATCATGGTGAAAATCTGCCCAACCATATCATGTAAAGCCGAGGAAAATGCGACGAAGTTCAAATTAGCCGCCAGCAGGATCAACTCAATCGACATCATGATCACAATGACATTTTTCCGGTTCAGGAAAATCCCGAAAATCCCGATCACCAGCAATAACGACCCCACCACCAAATAGGCGTTCAAATCGGCATGGCTCATCGCACATCCTCCTGGGTCGGCAAGGGTGCAATCCCCGCGCCAATCGCTGGCTTGACCAAAACCAGAGTCTCATTGATCGGCCGATTGTGCTGGCGCGCCAAATTCTGCCGCAGCGGTCGCTCATGGTCGGTCAAGGTCAACACAATCGCCCCGATCATCGCCACCACCAACAGCAACCCGGACAGCTCAAACACAAATAAGTAGCGGGTATAAAGCAAGTTCCCAATCGCTGCCGCGTCGGATAGGCCCGCCATACGATGCGTGGCCGCCGCCAGGCGCATCGTTCCCGACGCCTGAAAGCCCGCGAGCGATAAGCCGATTTCCGCCATCAGCACAAAGCCGACCGTCAATCCCAACGGTAAGAATTTCTGAAACCCCTCGCGCAGGGCGACGAAATCCACATCCAGCATCATCACCACGAACAAAAACAGCACCGCCACCGCGCCGACATACACAATCACCAGCACCATCGCCAGAAACGCCGCACCGGCCAGCACAAACAACGCCGCCGCATTCAAAAACGCCAAAATCAAGAACAGCACCGAATGGACCGGATTACGCGCGGTAATCACCATGCAGGCTGAAACCAGCAGCACCGCCGCAAACAGGTAAAAGAAAATCTGCACCATCATTGTCGGCTCATCCTTCCTGCCAACTCACCGATACGGCGCGTCAAGCTCAAGCCGCTTCGCCAATTCGCTCTCCCAGCGATCCCCATTGGCCAGCAATTTTTGCTTGTCATACATCAGCTCCGCGCGCGTCTCGGTCGCAAATTCAAAGTTCGGCCCTTCAACAATCGCATCCACCGGGCACGCTTCCTCGCACAGGCCGCAATAAATGCATTTGGTCATGTCGATATCATAGCGCGTCGTCCGCCGAGACCCATCCGCCCGTGGCTCCGCCTCGATGGTAATGGCCTGCGCCGGACACACCGCCTCGCAAAGCTTGCAGGCGATGCATCGCTCTTCGCCATTCGGATAGCGCCGTAACGCATGCTCGCCCTTGAACCGGGTGCTAATCGGGTTTTTCTCATAGGGATAATTCAGCGTCGCTTTTGGCTTGAAAAAATACCGCAAAGTCAGCCAAAGCCCGCGAAGGATTTCCGCCAACAGCGCCTGCCGTGCCAACCGATCAAGCCGCGCCATCACACTCTCTCCTGCTTAAACATGCGGCAACCACCCGAAAATCTCGAGCGCGCTTGCAGTCAGCACCAGCCACAGCAGCGAGAATGGCAAAAACACTTTCCAGCCCAGCCGCATCAACTGATCATAGCGAAACCGCGGCAGTGTCGCGCGCACCCATAAAAACACGAACAACACCATCGCCACCTTCGCCACAAACCAAATCGGCCCCGGAATCCAAGTAAAGGGTGCGAACGGTGCCAGGGGCAGCCAGCCGCCGAAAAACAACACGGTGGTCATCGCACTCATCAGAATCATGTTGGCGTATTCGCCCAGGAAGAACAGCGCAAAGCTCATCGCGCTATATTCCACGAAAAACCCAGCAACGATTTCGCTCTCGCCTTCCGGCAAATCAAACGGTGCGCGATTGGTTTCCGCAAGCGCCGAGATAAAAAACACCACCAGCATTGGCAAAAGCGGCACCGCAAACCAGATTGTGCGTTGCGCCAGCACAATCGCATTCAAATTCAGGCTACCCACACAGACCAGCACGGTGAGAATAACAATGCCCATCGACACTTCATAGCTGATCATCTGCGCGGCACTGCGCATCGCACCGAGAAAGGCGAATTTCGAATTACTCGCCCAACCGGCGATAATCACCCCATAAACGCCCAGCGACGAAATCGCGAACAAATACAAAATACCGACATTAATATTGGCAATCGCCCAATGATTATTCACCGGAATCACCGCCCAGGCCAAAATCGCGAGGCCGAACGTGATCATCGGCGCCACTAAAAACAGGCCGCGACTCGCCCCATCAGGGATAATCGTTTCCTTGAACAGCATTTTCAGCGCATCGGCAAAAGGCTGCCCGAGCCCGAACGGCCCGGTCACATTTGGCCCGCGCCGCAGCTGAATCGCCGCCAAAACTTTCCGCTCGGCATAGGTTAAATACGCAACGCCGATCAGCAACGGGATCAGCAACGCCAGTGCCTTGGCCAGGGTTAAAATCAAAACCCCCAAATCCGTCGCGAAAAACCCGGTCATCATGATGCTACTCCGCCGCCGCTTGCAGCGGTGCTGCGATTTCAGCAACACACTGCGCCATGGTCTGACTGGCCCGGCTGATCGGATCGGTTTGGTAATAAATCGGCATCGGGCGGGCAAACGGCTCAACACCGCGATCATCCGCATGACCAGCCGGTCCGGTCAAATCCAACGTCGCCAACCGTCGGCAGCCGCCAATATCGGCGAACATCGGATGCGACGCTGCCAGTTCAGCGCGTAGCCCGGCCAAATCGTCAAAACCCAACTCTTGCCCAATAACGCCCGCAAATGCGCGCAGGATGGTCCAATCCTCCCGCGCATCGCCCGGCGCAAAACAAGCCTGCGCTGCCGCCTGCACCCGGCCTTCAGTGTTCACATACAGGCCCGGTTTTTCCAAATAACACGCACCCGGCAAAATCACGTCCGCCCGCGCGGCCCCGCGATCCCCATGATGCCCTTGATACACCACGAAACAGGAGTCCGGGATCGCCTGAGCCTCGATTTCGTCCGCGCCCAGCAACCAGAGCAAATCCACCCCGCCCGCGATCATCGACGCGACATCCGCACCGCCCGCCTGCGGCACAAACCCGATATCCAACCCGCCCACCCGCGCCGCCGCGCGATGCAGCACATTAAACCCGTGCCAATCAGGACGGATCATGTTGAACTGCACGGCTAACTGCCAACACGCGGCCAGTATCGCCGCACCATCGGCGCGTGCCAGTGCCGACTGCCCGATAATCACCGCCGGATTTTTCGCCTCGGTCAAAATTTTGGCAAACTTGTGCGACCCGTCAAGCAAACCTGCCAACCCCGCTGGCCCGTCGGCAATCATGGTCGTCGGATAGGTCAAATCAACGTCAGCGCCAATCATGCCAACCTGGAATGTCGGCAAGTCAGCCCAACGCTTGCGAATTCGCGCATTCAATACTGGCGCCTCACGCCGGATATCCGCACCGACAACTAACAATGCGTCAATTTCGTCAATGCCGGCAATCGTGGTG
>JAJZEG010000239.1:0-6669 GCA_021828605.1 Pseudomonadota bacterium
TCTTTTCGCATCGCGCAGCAACCGACCGGTCGCATAATCATTCACATAGCCATTGCCGCCCAAACACTGAATCGCCTCCAGCGCCATCCAGGTCGCGCGTTCCGCCGCATAGAGAATCGCCCCGGCGGCATCCTTGCGCGTGGTTTTGCCCTGATCGCAGGATTTCGCCACCGCATAAACATAGGCCCGGCTCGCACTCAGCGTCACATACATATCCGCCAATTTGCCCTGAATCAGCTGAAATTCGCCAATTTTCTGCCCGAACTGCTCGCGCTCATGCACATAGGGAATAACAATATCCATCGCCGCTTGCATCAGTCCCAACGGCCCGCCGGACAGCACCGCGCGCTCATAATCGAGCCCGCTCATCAACACATTCACCCCGCGCCCCAGCCCGCCCAAAATATTCTGCTCGGGCACCACGCAATCCTCAAACACCAATTCGCCGGTATTCGATCCGCGCATCCCCAATTTATCGAGCTTCTGCGCACAGGAAAATCCGGGAAAATCCCGCTCGACAATAAAAGCGGTCATCCCGCGCGGCCCCGCCGCCGGATCGGTCTTGGCATAAACCACCAGCGTATGAGCATCCGGCCCATTGGTGATCCACATTTTAGTGCCGTTCAACACATATTGGTTGCCGCGTTTCTCCGCGCGCAGCCGCATCGACACCACATCCGAGCCCGCATTCGGCTCACTCATCGCCAGCGCCCCAATCGCGCTGCCATCCAGCAAACCCGGCAAATATTTCTGCCGCTGCGCCTCGGTCCCGTTCAAATTGATCTGATTGACGCATAAATTCGAATGCGCCCCATAGGATAATCCCACCGACGCCGAGGCCCGGGAAATCTCCTCCATTGCCACGGTATGCGCCAAATACCCCATCCCCGCGCCGCCATGCTCCTCGGAAACGGTAATGCCGAGCAAACCCATATCCCCGAATTTGCGCCATAAATCGGCCGGGAAATCATTGTCCCGATCAATCGCCGCCGCGCGCGGCGCAATCTCATCGGCGGCAAACCGGCGCACCTGCTCACGCAGAGCATCGATCTCCGGGCCCAAATCAAAATCGAGCATCGAGTGACTATTGGCGAGCATTTTTGTCTCCATTGGCGTCTTTGGCCAAATAATAGCGCGGGCTGCGCGCGTCGAGCCACCCCCACAAGCCCAGGGCTGCCCCGATAATTCCCTCGGTGCCATTATAATTGATCACCGCGACAATTCCGAGCGCGAGCGCCGCCGCGCCCAAAGCCCGACGCGCAAAGGCCAAAGCCAGCATCCCCAGCAGCAACGCGCCGAGCCCGAACAACCGCTCAAACTGTGCCCACAGCACCGCATGGCGCGGGACGCACACCCATGGCGCATGCGGATTTGCGCAGAGCGCCACATAGGCCCGCGGCACAATCGTCAGGTCGCGAAACAGCCAGGCCGCGATGCTGACCACCAGCACCCCTATTATCCACGCCAAATCGCTTCGATTGAACGCCAATTTCATCGCCCCGACCTTGCCCTTCGAGCGCCCGCCCCGTAATGGTGCATCGCGAAAACGCCTTTTTTCATGTCAAAATCCAGCAACACGGTATCAAGCACGCGCGCATGGCCGACACAATCGATACGCAAAACCCATCGGTCCCGAAACTCCAGTCGCTGAGCTTCCAGGACATGATCCTCACCTTGCATCGCTTCTGGGCGCAACAGGGCTGCGCGATCCTGCAACCTTATGACATGGAAATGGGTGCGGGTACCTTCCACCCCGCCACCACCTTGCGCGCTTTGGGCCCCAAACCCTGGTCTTGCGCCTATGTCCAGCCCAGCCGCCGCCCTGCCGATGGTCGCTACGGCGAAAACCCCAATCGCCTGCAACATTATTATCAATATCAGGTGATTATCAAACCCTCGCCCGCCAATGCGCAGGATCTGCTGCTGGAAAGCTACCGCGCCATCGGCCTTGATCCGCGCCATCATGATTTCCGCTTTGTCGAGGATGATTGGGAAAGCCCGACGCTCGGCGCCTGGGGCCTGGGCTGGGAAGTCTGGTGCGATGGCATGGAAGTCGGCCAATTCACCTATTTCCAGCAGGTCGGCGGCATCGCGGTCGATCTGCCGAGCTTCGAGATGACCTACGGGCTGGAACGGCTGGCGATGTATGTGCAAGGCGTCGAAAACGTCTATGCGCTGCGCTTCAACAATCCCAGCGTCGGCCCGGCCCAAACCTTTGGCCCAGCCCTGACCTACGGCGATGTATTTTTGCGCGCCGAGCAGGAATATTCCGCG
The DNA here is from genome assembly GCA_021828605.1 of Pseudomonadota bacterium. The sequence continues at coordinate 2,275 of JAJZEG010000239.1, forward strand.
CATAATTTCCAATTCGCCGACACCGCGATGCTCATTCGCCATTTCAGCGACGCCGAGCAGGAATGCGCAGCCCTGGTCCGCCATCATCTGGCCCTGCCCGCCTATGATTATTGCATCAAAGCCAGCCATTTATTCAATCTGCTCGATGCGCGCGGGGTGATCTCGGTCGCCGAACGCGCCAGCTATATTGGCCGCGTTCGCGCCCTCGCCCGCGCCTGCGCGGAAGCCTGGGTCGGCGGTGAGCAAAATCCTGGTGCGCCCGATCATGGCTGAATTTTTTCTGGAACTCTTCTCCGAGGAAATCCCCGCTTGGATGCAGGCCAACGCGGCTGCCGAGTTGCAAAACCGGCTGTTAACCCAACTCGCCGCCCTGCATCCGCACAACACCCGGATCTGGCACGGGCCCCGGCGCCTCGCTTTCGCAGCCCACATTGACGCCGCCACCGCCCCGCAAACCGAGGATAGTCGCGGCCCAAGGCTGAGCGCGCCGGATGCCGCGCTCGATGGATTTTTGCGCAAAAACAACGCTACCCGCGCCGATTTGATCGCCGAGGGCGAATTTCATTATCTGCGCCGCGCCATCGCCCCGGTCGACGCCGCAACCCTGATCGCCAGCGGCAGCTTCGCCGCCAGCCTCGCCAGCCTGCCTTGGCCGAAATCGATGCGCTGGGGCGGCAGCGGCGCCTTCACCTGGGTCCGCCCGCTGCGCCGGATCACCTGCTTGCTCGATGGCGCCATCGTGCCAATCAGCCTCGGCCCGGTCACCGCGTCCGATCACAGCGAAGCGCATCGCTTCATGGCGCCCGGAGCGTTTCGCGTCACCAGCGCTGCCCAATGGGCCGCGCATCTGGCGCAGAATTTCGTGGTGGCCGATGCCGCCGAGCGCCGCGCCTTGATCGAATCCGGCCTCACCAACGCCACCGCCGCCCGTGGCCTGCATGTCGTGCCCGACGCTGACTTGCTGGACGAGGTCACCGGCTTGGTCGACTATCCCGTCATCCTGATCGGCAGCATCGAACCCCAGCACATGAAGCTGCCGCCCGAGGTGCGGGAACTCTCGATGAAAGTGAACCAGCGTTATTTCGCCACGCGCGATCTGAACGGCACGCCCGCGCCGTTTTTCGCGTTCGTCGCCAACATCGAAGCCGATGATGGCGGAGCGGCGATCATCGCGGGCAATGAGCGGGTGCTGCGCGCCCGCCTCGCCGATGCCGAACATTTCTGGACCCAGGATCGGCTGCGCCCGCTCGATGATTATCTGCCCCGCTTGGACCGGGTCGTCTTTCACGCCAAGCTCGGCAGCCAATCCGCCCGCGCTGCACGCATCGCCACCCAAGCTGGCGCCATCGCCGAAGCCCTCGGCGCCGACCCCGCCACGATGGCGCAGGCGGTTCGCGCCGGACAGCTGTGCAAGGCCGATCTGGTCACCGGCATGGTCGGCGAATTTCCTGAATTGCAAGGCATCATGGGCGGCTATTACGCCGATGATGCCGCCATCGGTGCGGCGATAACCAGCCACTACCAACCCAAAGGCCCGACCGACGCGGTCCCGCGCGGCCTGCTCCCCTGCGCGCTGGCGCTGGCCGATAAAATCGACACGCTCCGCTCCTTTTTCAGCATCGGTGAAATCCCGACCGGCTCGGGCGATCCGTTTGCGCTCCGCCGTGCCGCCCTCGGGATAATCAGAATTATTCTCGAAAATTCCCTCCGCTTACCGCTCCGCGCGCTGATCGCTGACGAGGCGGTGTTTGATTTCATTATCGAGCGGTTGCGGGTAAAATTGCGCGCCGAAGGCAAATCCGCCGATTTGGTTAACGCCATTCTGGCCGCCGCCCCTGATGATGATCTGACCCGGATCCAGCAGCGCACCGACGCGCTCAGCGCGTTCCTCGCCTCCGATGATGGTACAACCCTGATCGGCGCCTACCGGCGGGGTGCAAATATTCTGCGCATCGAGAACGCGAAGGACGGCCCGCATCGTGGCCCGGTCGATCCCAGCCTGTTGGCCGATCCCAGCGAGCGCGACCTTGATGTCCATCTGGCTAACAGTGATTTAATGATCAGCGATGCCTGGCCTGCTGAGCGTTATACGGCTGCGATGATTGGCCTCGCCAATTTGCGCGAGCCGATTGATCGATTTTTCGACCAGGTCACGGTCAATGATCACGATGATTCTGTTCGCCGCAATCGTCTGCGGCTGCTTGCCCGTTTGCGCGACGTGATGCACCGCGTCGCCGATTTCTCGAAACTCGGAGGATGAGTTTGCCATGAGCCAGTATGTTTATCGTTTCGGTTCCGGCGCCAGCGAAGGCCGTGCCGCGCTGCGCAATCTGCTCGGTGGCAAAGGCGCCAACCTCGCCGAAATGGCCAGTATCGGACTGCCGGTGCCGCCCGGTTTCACCATCACCACCGAGGTCTGCACCGCCTATTACGATAACGGCCAGCGTTACCCCGAAACCCTGCACGCCGAAGCCGCCGCCGCCCTCGCCGCCATCGAGGCGACAACCGGGCGCAAATTCGGCGATAAGCACAAGCCGTTGTTGGTCTCGGTGCGCTCAGGGGCCCGGGTCTCGATGCCGGGAATGATGGATACCGTGCTTAATCTCGGCCTCAACGACGCCACCGTCGAAGGCCTCGCCGAAGGGGCGGGTGATGCCCGCTTCGCCTGGGACTCCTATCGCCGCTTTATTCAAATGTATGGCTCAGTGGTGCTCGATGTCCCGCATCACCGCTTTGAAGACATTATCGAGCATGTCAAACAGGATAAAGCGGTCTCCGAGGATACCCAGCTCACCGCCCAGGATTGGCACCGGGTGGTCGAAAGCTACAAGGATGTGGTACAGGCCGAAACCGGCAAACCCTTCCCGCAAGACCCGCATGACCAGCTCTGGGGCGCGATCGGTGCTGTGTTCGGCTCCTGGATGAACCAGCGCGCGGTTACCTATCGCCGCCTGCACGACATCCCCGCCGATTGGGGCACAGCGGTCAATGTGCAGGCTATGGTGTTCGGCAATATGGGCAATGATTGCGGCACTGGCGTCTGCTTTACCCGCGATCCCTCAACCGGCCTTAATGCGTTTTACGGCGAATATTTGCTGAATGCTCAAGGCGAGGATGTGGTCGCGGGCATCCGCACCCCGCTGCCGCTGTCGGAAACCTACGCAAAACCCGGCGAAACCAGCCTCGAACGCGCCATGCCCGAGGCCTATGCCGAATTGGTGCGAGTGCGCGATGTGCTCGAAGGCCATTATCGCGACATGCAGGATATCGAGTTCACCATCGAACGCGGCAAACTTTACATGTTGCAAACTCGCAACGGTAAACGCACCGCGACCGCAGGCGTGCGCATGGCGGTAGAAATGGCGCAAGCGGGCCTGATCGATGAACGCGAAGCGGTGCGCCGGATTAACCCGCATTCGCTCGACCAACTCCTCCACCCGACGCTCGATCCCAAAGCACCTCGGCAAAAACTCTCCAGCGGCCTGCCCGCCTCGCCGGGTGCCGCGAGCGGCATTGTGGTGTTTTCCGCCGATGAAGCGGAAATGCGCGCGCAAAAAGGCGAATCCGTCATTCTGGTGCGCATCGAAACCAGCCCCGAGGATATTCATGGCATGCACGCCGCACGGGGGATTTTGACCACGCGTGGCGGCATGACCAGCCACGCCGCCGTGGTCGCGCGCGGCATGGGTCGCCCTTGTGTCGCAGGCGCGGGCGGTTTGCATGTTGATTACGCCGCCAAATTCGTCGCGGCGGGCGGCGTGCGGGTGCAAGCGGGTGAAATCCTCACCATCGATGGCAGCACCGGCGATATTTTCGCGGGCGCCGTACCGATGATCGAGCCTGCTTTGTCCGGCGAGTTCGGCATTTTGATGGGCTGGGCTGACAAGTTCCGCCGCCTGCGGGTGCGCGCTAACGCTGAAACCCCGCTTGATGCCGAAACCGCGCGTAAATTCGGCGCCGAGGGGATTGGCCTGTCGCGCACCGAGCATATGTTTTTCGACCCCGAACGGATCGGCCTGGTGCGGCAAATGATCATGGCGGGCGATGAGCGCGGCCGCCGCTCAGCGCTCGCCCGGCTGCTGCCGTTCCAACGCCAGGATTTCACCGATTTATTCCGCATCATGGCCGGTCTGCCGGTCACGATAAGGCTGCTCGACCCACCCTTGCACGAGTTCCTGCCGCACGGTGAAGCCGAGCTCGCCGAAATCGCCAGCGCCCTCGGCATGACCAGCGCCGCCATCCATCAGCGCGCCGCCGAGCTCGCCGAAACCAACCCGATGCTCGGCCATCGCGGCTGCCGCCTCGGCATTTCCTTCCCGGAAATCTATGAAATGCAGGCGCGCGCCATTTTCGAGGCCGCCCTTGATATCCAAGCCGAAACCGGCGCGGCGCCGG
>JAJZEG010000239.1:6679-7311 GCA_021828605.1 Pseudomonadota bacterium
CGGTGCCCGAAATCATGATCCCGCTGGTCGGCCTCAAGCGCGAGCTGGAAATCACCCGCGCCCAAGTCGAAACCGTCGCCCGCGCGGTATTCACCGAACGCGGCAGCACACTCGCTTACAGTGTCGGCACCATGATCGAACTGCCGCGCGCCGCAATCACCGCGGACAGCATCGCCAGCGCCGCCGATTTCTTCTCGTTCGGCACCAATGACCTCACCCAAACCGTGTTCGGCCTGTCGCGCGACGACGCGGGCAAGTTCCTGCCGCGCTATATCGAATCCGGCATTCTCGCCAAAGACCCGTTCGTCACCCTCGATATTGAGGGCGTCGGCGCGATGGTGCGCATCGCCGCCGAAAAAGGCCGCAGCCAAAAACCCGATCTGAAACTCGGCATTTGCGGCGAGCATGGCGGCGATCCCGCCTCGATCAGCTTCTGCGAGGAAATCGGCCTCGATTACGTCTCCTGCAGCCCCTACCGGGTACCCGTCGCCCGCCTCGCCGCCGCCCAGGCCGCCATCGGCCCGGCCTCGGACCGGACCGCGTAATGTCCACCCCCCCGCGTGTCACCCTGATATCAGGGGGCGCACGCGGCATAGGGGCCGCCATTGCCATCCATCTCGCCAGCCTCGGCG
>JAJZEG010000158.1 GCA_021828605.1 Pseudomonadota bacterium
AGGATTGCTGTTCGCCACCAAACATGCCAGCGCCGCCTTCGCGGATCGCGGCGGCTGCATTATCAATATCAGCTCGGTCCAGGGCGTCACGCCAATCCCTGGCGGCGCGGTCTATTGCGCCACCAAAGCCGCCGTCAACGCCATCACCATCAGCCTCGCCGCCGAACTCGGCCCGCGCAATATTCGCGTCAACGCCATCGCCCCCGGCCTGATCATGACCGATAAAATGCAAGCCAAACTCCCCGAGGACGCCAAACCGGAAATCATCAACGCCACCCCGCTGCGCCGTCTTGGCAACCCCGACGACATCGCCGACATCGTCACCTTCCTCGCCTCAGACGCCGCAAGTTGGATCACCGGCCAGATCATCACCGCCTCCGGCGGCTATCGCTAAGCCGCCCCCCTAACCAGGCCGCCGCGCCATCGGCGCCACAAACTGCGCCTCAGTATCCCACGGAAATAAAATCCAGGTATCCTGCGACACCTCGGTCACGAACAAATCCACCAAGTCCCGCCCGGCTGGCTTGGCATACACCGTCGCGAACCGCGCCTGCGGCAACAACCCGCGCACCACCCGCGCCGTGGTGCCGGTATCCACCAAATCATCAATAATCAAAAACCCCGCCCCATCGCCCGCCGCCACCGGCGCCTTGATCACGCTCGGGCGACCCCGCGCCTCGTCATCATAGGTCACCACCGACACCGTCTCGATCAACCGACAATCAAGCTCACGCGCAATAATCGCCGCCGGAATCAACCCGCCCCGACTAATCGCGACAATCCCCTCAAAACGCGGCAAATCCAGCAACCGCCAGGCCAACGCCTTCGCATCACGATGCAACTGCTCCCACGACACCGTATAATAATGCGCTGGCGTCAAAACAGCCGCCCGCCATTCGGCACCGCGAAATCGGGCCGGATCAACACCACCGCTCTATCCTCATCAGGCATCCCCAGGGTCAGCACCTCGGACATGAACGAGCCAATTTGCCGGGGCGGAAAATTCACCACCGCACAAACCTGCCGCCCGATCAACCGATCCGGCGGATAATGCACGGTTATCTGCGCGCAAGAGCGCTTCACCCCGATCTCGCCACCAAAATCGATGGATAATTTAATCGCCGGCTTGCGCGCCTCGGGATAAGCCTGCGCATCAATCACCGTGCCCACCCGAATATCAATCCGCTCGAAATCATCGATACTGATCATGATTTTTCTCCCCAATCAGACCCAGCCCGCCGAACACTCTGGTCAAGCACGCCCTCTTGTCAACGCCGCCGCGAAATCGCCACCGACACCACAACCCCTAACTAAAATACGTTAATCAAATAGAAACAAAAATCCTCTAACAATCTCCCCCATGATTAGCGCCGAAAATTCATCCTTATTGTCCCAATTGACCGAGCAGGCTCTGGCAGCCCCGCGCCACCAACTCCGTTTTGCGCCGCCTTTGGAAGCGCATTTTGAGGCCGATACCGCCTCTGCCCAAATCCGCCATCTGACCCTTATCGCGATCATCGGCACCTTGTTGATCATGCTTTTCATCGTTAGCGACAAAGCATTGATACCGGATGTTTTCTACCAATCGGTCCTGGTGCGCGGCTTCGTCTGCCCGCTCCTGGCTGCGGCTGGCACGATTTGGTTACGCGCGAGCAAGTCCGCCGCCGTTCGTGAAGGTATTTTTGCCTCGTTCGGGATCATTATCCCGCTATCGATCGATTATTTGGCGCTGATCACTCATTCACCGCACAAAGCGACAGCGTTGTCCGGCGTGTTTCTGATCCCGCTTTATATCAATGTCGTCGGACAGGTGCGGTTCAATTATGCCCTTATCGCCTCGGTGGTGTCGTTCTTGACGTTGGTTGCCTGCCTGATCATCATCAAAGGCCTCATCTTGCCGGTTAAATTCGTGATCGCTGGAAATAATCTCACCACCTCTGTCCTGACACTCATGGTCAATTTTCAGCTGCAAAAACAAATCAGGCGGCAATATCTGATGACGCTGCGCGAACAATTCCGCAATACTGTGCTGGCGCAAAATAATCACGCCCTCCGATCCCTGTCCGAGGAAGATCCACTCACCAGCGTCTTGAACCGCCGCGGAATCGATGCCCGAATCGACGATATTTTCCGTCGCTGCCAACGCAATGGCGAGCCGGTGGGCATCGTGATGATCGATGTCGATCACTTCAAAGCCTATAACGATTATTTTGGCCATCCAGCGGGTGATACCTGCCTGCAAACCATCGCGGCCATCCTGATCGATCAAACCCGAGGACGCCGCGATCTGGTTGGCCGATATGGCGGCGAAGAATTCATCATCGTGATGCCTGACGCAAACCTCGTTAGCGTCCGCGCGCTGGCCGAACGCATGCGCTCAAGCATCGAGGTAAACGCAATCCCCTCCGCACCAGGGCTTGAGGCCGCAGGGCAACCGGTGATCACCGCGAGCTTCGGCATCGCCGCCTGCACCCACAGCACCCCCGCCGACCTCATTCGCGCCGCCGACCAATCCCTCTACACCGCCAAGCAACTCGGTCGAAACCGCGTCCATAGCGCGTGAATTTCGCCTAACGGTCATGCACGTATCTGTTGACAGATTGGTCAGCAAGACTAATAGATTATCCGCCGCTTCCATCCAATCGCTTTCGGCGATTCTGGGATCGCGGCGCCTGATCACGGCTCAACAGACAATAAGGATTTGGAACATGCGTGAATTATTACCGAGCGAGATCGCTTTTGTAAGCGGCGGGGCAGCCGCCCAACCCGCGAGCAGCAGCGGCAGTAGCGCCAGCACAGGAAGCAGCAGCACTAACGCCAACCCGGCGAATGGTGCGTCCAATTATGGTGGTTGCTGGCAGCAGCAGCAATCGAACAATGACGGATGCCAGTCCAATAACTGGGGTAATTCCAGCCAGTCCAATAACTGGGGCAACTCCGCTCAATCCAATGGCTGGGGCAATTCCGGCGGTTGGGGCGGCTGGAGCTGGTAATCGTTTCTCGACCCGATTGAGATCGATCATCATTCGATTTTTCAGGGGCAAGACACGCCTGTCTTGTCCCTGAAATTCACGGCTGCACCACCACCATAATCACAATAATCACCATCAAAATCGTCGGCACCTCATTGGCAATCCGGTAAAACCGCTCAGACTTCACATTCTGATCATTCAGAAAACCCCGCCGCCATTTCGATAAAGCCCCGTGAAACCCACTCATCAAAATCACCGCCGCGAACTTCACCCACCACCACGGCGCTGACCAGGAAATCGCCCCCGGCGTCAGGATCAGTAAAATCCCGAACACCCACGACGCCGCCATCGCGGGCGTCGCAATTTGTTTGAGCAACCGGCGTTCCATCACCTTAAACCGCGCTGATTCCACTGAACCCGGTGCAACCTGGCAATGATAAACATAAAGGCGCGGCAAATAAAACAATGCCGCCATCCACGCAATCACCGCCATCAAATGAAACGCCAATTCCCACCGATAAAACGGCGCCAATATCGCTAACGTCATGTCTCTGCTCCCCCCCGATACCGCGCCCACAAACAATCCGTATGCTGCACCGAACAAGCCCGCTCGCCGTGATGCGAGCATAACCCATCGCCATGCCCCACCGCCCGCAGCACAATCTGCCCGAGTGCGGCAATGAATTCCGGATCCGAGTTCGGTGCGGGGGCGCGAAAATAACCCGGTAATTTCAAATGCTCGGCCAGTTCGCGATACTCAATATCAAGTTCCACTAACGTCTCGATATGCTCGGACACAAACGCAATCGGCACCACCAAAACCGCCACCTGATCATGAGCCGCTTTCTCTAACGCCTGCTCGGTCGAAGGCTCCAACCATTGCTGCGGCGTCGCCCGCGACTGATAACAAACCTGATAATCCTCAACCTGCCCCGTGCGCGCAATCAAGGCCGCCATCACCGCCTCGGCGCAGCGCACCACCTCCTCCTGATACGGATCACCGGCTTTCACAATGCTTTCCGGCAATCCATGGGCCGAAAATAACAGGCGAATTTTTACCCCCGGCGCCAAACTTGCCCGCGCCTCCAGCAAAGTTTTCTCAACCAACCGCGCGGTCGCCGCCGCAAAAGCCGGATCATCAAACCAGCAGCACAAGGTCGTGGTCGGCACCACCAGCCCCGCTTTCGCCGCCTGCTCATGCCAATCGCGCAAGGATGACCGCGTCGTGGTCGTCGAAAATTGCGGATAAAGCGGCAATAACACCACCCGATCCGGCGCATAATCCCGCACCGCCGCCACCGCCTCCGCCGCAAACGGATGCCAATAGCGCATCGCAATAAAACATTTCGATCCCGGCACTACCTGTTGCAGCGCCTGCGCCTGCTGACGCGTCAACTCTAACAACGGCGACTTGCCACCCATCAGCGCATAGCCCGCCTCCGCCTTCTTTTGCGCCGACGCCGCAATCAACCGCGCCAACCAAAACCGCACAAACCAGGGTGCCCGAATAATCGCCGGATCGGAAAACAAATTCACCCGAAACGGCTTGATCGAATCTGGCCCATCCGGCCCACCCAGATTAAACAACACAATCGCCAGCCGCTCCGCCCGCTGTTCAGGGCAAGACGCAGCATCCAGCAAAGCGCCGGTCGGTTCGGTCATCGACAAACCATTCATCGCTGGAAAATAGGCTCTGCCGGCAAATCCTCAAGCGCCCGCAATCTGGAAATCAGCTCGGCCACATGCTCCGGCGGTGTTTCCGGCACCACCCCATGCCCCAGATTGAAAATATGCGGCCGTCCACGCATCGACAGCGCAATCCGCTCCACCGCATGGCCCAACGCCTCACCACCCGTGCGCAACAACAGCGGATCCAAATTGCCCTGCACCGCCATCGGTCGCGTCAACAAGCCCGCCACCAGAGCCGGATCAGCCCCGGTATCCACCGCCAACGCAGAAATCCCGGTCTCCGCCGCATAAGAAAGCGCCATCACCCCCGATAGCCTCGGAAAGCCAATAATCCTCACCCCCGGATGCAAATCGGTCAGCGCATCAACAATCCGCGTGGTCGGATGAATCACATGCGCGCGAAATAAATCAGGCGGCAACATCCCGGCCCAACTATCAAACAACATCAAACAATCCGCACCATGCGCAATTTGCTGCGCCAAATAGGTAATCGTCGCCGTGGTCACCAGCTCAATCACCGCCGCCAGCAAACCCGGATTTTCATACGCCATCGCCCGGGTGCGCGGAAAATCACCGCCACGCCCGTCAATCATATAACAAGCCACGGTAAACGGACTCCCAGCAAACCCGATCAACGTCGTCTCATTGGGCAACTGCGCGCGCACCCTTGTCACCGTTTCCATCACCGGCCCCGCCGCCGTGGTCAGCCGATCCAACGACAAATTCGCCAAATCCGTCGCCGTCTCAATCGGCGCCAAGCGCGGCCCCTCACCCTCGGCAAACCGCAAACTCTGCCCCATCGCCCAGGGCAGGATCAAAATATCACTGAACAAAATCGCCGCATCAAATCCATAGCGCCGGATCGGCTGCAACGTCACCTCAGTCGCCAGCCCCGGCGTGGTGCATAGCGAAATAAAATTACCCGCCTCCGCCCGCAATTTCCGATATTCCGGTAAATACCGCCCCGCCTGGCGCATCAACCAAACCGGCGGGGGCCAAACCGCCTCACCGCTCAACACCCGCAAAACCCGTCGATCCGCCTTATTCTCGTCCATCACCTATCCCTATAGAGTCCTTTGATAAGTTTAAAGAAGTAGTGAAGCCTATTGGTCTGTTAATCATGGGGATTATCCCCACGCCAAACTCATCCACATAGTTTTCCACATCAGAAACATATCTATAACACCATGAAATTAAGCAATAAATACCGGTTTTCCCCATAAATCTCGCCGTCACCTAAAAACTCATCCACAGCTGTTTTCCCCATCCCCCTTATCCGACTTATCCCACCCTCTTGCCGCCTCGGCCCATTTTATCCCCACTCTCCATCCCGTCCCTAATTTTAATTCACAGGGTTTTGCGCCATCTTATCCCCATGCCCGACAAACGCCTGAACCTCCATCTGGTCTCCGACGCCACTGGCGACACGCTCAGCGTGGTCTCCCGCGCCGCCATCGCCCAATTTGAAGGCGCCGACATCCATATCCATCGCTGGAGCCTGATCCGCTCACGCCTGCAACTCGAACAAGTCCTCGAAGGCGTTGCCGCCGAACCCGGCCCGGTGCTCACCACCTTGATCGACACCGCCCTGCGCCACGCCCTCGAAGAAGCCTGCACCCGCATGGGCCAGCGCTTGCTGCATATGCTCGACCCGGTCTTCTCGCTCCTGCAAGACGAACTCGGCGCCCCCGCCACCCAACGCCCAGGCCGCCAATATGTCCTCGACGCCGATTATTTCCGCCGGATCGACGCCATGCATTACGTCCTCTCCCATGATGACGGCCAGGCCGCCCGTGGCCTATCCCAAGCCGACGTGATCCTGGTCGGCGTCTCGCGCTCCTCAAAAACCCCGACCGCTTTTTATCTGGCCAATCGCGGCGTCAAAGCCGCCAACGTCCCGCTGGTGCCCGAGACCATCCTGCCCGACGCCCTCGCCGTCGATACCTGCCCCGTCATCGGCCTGTTCGTCGATCTCGCCCCGTTAATCGAAATCCGCCGCCACCGGCTCCGTTTGCTCGGCAGCGGCGAAGCCGGCCCGATCGCCGGCCAACTCCATGATCGCTATGTCGATGAGGATAATGTCAAAGCCGAGTTACTCTGGGCCCGCCGCCTCTGCACCCAACGCGGCTGGCCGATTATCAATGTCACCAGCCGCTCCATCGAAGAAACCGCTGCTGCCGTCTTACGCTTTATGGAAATCTGGCATCAGCGCCACCAACCCGACGCCACCCCAGCCAAGTAGCCCGACCCTCGCGCTGTTGCGATCACACCGCGATTGTAGCAATGCTGCCGTAATTCCCGACGCACACACACGGAGACCCAATAATGAGCAGCCAAGCCATACGGATTCACACCCAAGGTGGCCCCGAAGTGCTCCAATGGGAAAATGTTCCCACCCCCGAGCCCGGACCCGGCGAAATCCTGCTGCATCACCAAGCGGTCGGCCTGAACTATATCGACGTTTATTTCCGCACCGGCCTCTATAAAATCCCGCAACTCCCCGCCACTATCGGCCTCGAAGGGGCTGGCGTCGTGCGCGCCCTCGGCGCCAATGTCACCGACCTCGCGGTGGGCGACCGCGTCGCCTAT
>JAJZEG010000023.1 GCA_021828605.1 Pseudomonadota bacterium
ATGGTGCGGCGGTGCGCGCGCATCCCTTGCTGGAGCAATGGTATCAGGCGGCTCAAGCGGAACCCTTGGAGTGGCGTATTGATCGATATGAGGAGATGAAACAATGACATTGAATTTGAAACCGGGCTTGCTCGCCGCGTCGATTCCCTGCGCGGTGGCGTTGCTTGCTTTGATGCCCGCCGCGCGCGCGCAACAGGTGCCTGCACCGCTGCCGGGGGTTTCCGTTAATCATGGTTGGATCAGGGCTTCTGAAAAAATCGGCATCACCGCCGAGGGCTATTTCACCCTCACCAACAGCGCTGACTGGTCTGACCGATTGATCTCGGTCAAATGTCCGATTGCGCGAAAGACCGAGCTGCTGGCGGCGAATGGCAGCCCCCTGACCACCCTTACCGTTCCGGCGCGTGGCACCCTGGTTTTGGATATGAAATCAGCGCATTTGCAATTGGTCGGCACCCGATTTCGCTTATATCATACAGCAACCATTCCCTGCGCGCTGAAATTCAGCAAAACCGGGCCGGTAATGCTTTATTTGCATGTCGAGCGGCCACACGCGACCAAGTTTTGGGCGCTGCGTAAGCCTTGATGGAAAACGGAGCGAAACAATGATTGCGCGCCTGAGCATCGAAGAACATCGGGATTTGGCGGACCTGCTGCCTAACTGGGAGCTGGTTAGTGGCGAGGATGCGATCGAGCGGCGTTTCAAATTCGATGATTTCAACGCCGCCTTCGGGTTCATGACCCGGGTTGCCTTGCTCGCCGATAAAATGGACCATCATCCCGAATGGTCGAACGTCTATAACCGGGTCGCCATCAAACTAACGACCCATGATGCCGGCGGGTTATCGCTGCGCGATATCAAGCTCGCGCAGGCGATTGACGCTCTGGTTTAGAGTCTTATTAGTTATCAAAAACGAACGAATAAGACTCTAACTTTTTGTTTTGGCGGGCAACTTTATCCAATCAAATGATCCCATTTGATTGAATGTTGCCCTAGAGTGCTTTGCGTTATCACGCACGCACTCTATGTTTATTTGGCGAGCAATTTCATGTGACTGGATTGAATCGGCCGATTCAATCCAGTCACATATTGCTCTAGCTGCCAAGCTTTTCGCCGAGCAGCCTGACCAGATCGCCGACATTGGCGAGCTTGTCGATCTCGCGGCTGCGGAACTTCACGCCGAATTTTTCTTCGAGCGCGATCAGGATATTGACCTGCTTATAGGAATCCCAGCCCGGCACGTCCTTGGCGGTCATGGTCATGGTGGGTTTGAAATCATCATCGCTGAAGGCGTCGCAGAAACTCGGCGTGATCGCGGTGAGCAGTTCGGCTTCGGTCATTGTTCATCCTCGATGATCATGGGCAGGGTCGGGGGGTGATACGGCGCGAGATCGAGCAGCGCGGTATCGTCCTCGGCGGGTGAAAAACCGAGTTTTTGGTAGTGATCGCGCACCATTTCGTTGCGGCCCGAGGCGATGTAGCACCCGCGAAGCTGCGTTGCACCGCGCGCTTGGGCGGCGGCCACGGTGACGGCGAGCATCGCCTGTTCCACCCGGCGGCCGAGCACCCGGCAGGACATCAACCAGCTATCGATATCGAGGCACGGCCCGGTGCCGCGCAGGAGCACAATCCCGATCATCCCGTTATCGCCGAAACTATCGAGCAAGCGGAACTGCAAGCCGAGATAATCGGGCGCCTCGATCATCGCCGCCACCTCGGCCTCGGTGTAACGCCGCGTGGTGAGGTTGAATTGATTGGTTTTGTTGATCAGCTGCGCGATGCGCGCCAGGCCCACCTGATCGAACGGGCGCCAGAGCAGGCGCATCTCCAGGCTGGTCAGGTAGGTTTCGATATCGGTGACGTTGGTTTGTAGCGCCGCGCGCGCGGCGTTCGCGGCATATTGGGCGGCGCGATTGCGATCCTCGGCGGTGAGGGCGATTGATTCGAACCAGCCTGATTGCGCCATGCAATCAGCGACCAAAGCGGGCTCCTCGGGCATTTCGAACACCCGCACCATCGGCAATTCCCGGCGCACCAAAGCGCGTTCGGCGGGATTGTCATCGAGGAAAGCGAGCGCATCCAGGCCGAGATTAAGCTGCTGGGCGATGGCGCGGATATTGGTGGCCTTGTCGGTCCAGTTGGCGATGAAACAGGCGATATCCGGCAGTTTCAGCACCATTTCCGGATGACGCTCGAACGGCGCGCGGGCGTTGGCGTCATCGTTTTTCGAGCAGACCGCCAGCGCGATCCCGCGCTGCGATAACGCCTTGGCATAGGCTTGAATCGCGACAAACGCCTCACCCTCCGCGCTGCCTTGGCCGAGCGTGATGCCATCGAGCCCGTCATCACCGATCACCCCGCCCCAGAGCGTGTTATCCAAATCGAGCACCAGACATTTCGCCGATTTGCCGCGCGCGGCGGCGATCAGCCGGGCGACCAGATCGCCATAATAGGGTGCGGCGGCGGGGCTGATTTCCTGTTTGGCGCGGTGCCAGAGGGTTTTGCTGTGAAATTGATTAAGCCCGTGGTGGGCGGCTTCGGTATCCATCGCAAGGAGCAGCACGTTATGCGCGCTTGCCTCGGCGCGGAGTGCGGTATTGAGTTGATCGAGCGCGGTTGCTGGTGAATTCAACAAAAATTCATTTTGCCCGAGTTGCGCCGGATACACGGGCAAGGCGGTTTGCTGGATCACCCGCGCGCCGAGTTGGCTGGCCGCGTTCCAGCATTGTTTGAGCCGCGCCAGCATTGCCGTGGGGTCCTGGGTCGCGAGATGATGGGCATCGAGGGCGAGCAGCAGGAAATCGGGGCGAAAATCGCGCAAAGCGGGGTCCGGGGCGAGCAGATCCTGGGCATATTGGCCGTATTCGCCTTGATGGATGCTGATGGCGAGCCCGTGGCGCAATCCGGCGACGCGAATCGCACCGGCGAGATGGGCCATGGTCGCGCTGCCGAGGATCGCGAGGCGGATTGCCGTATGCGGCAGCGCGGTGATACGGTCTGGCTTCTGGACCAGCCGATCAAGACGATCGGTTTGCATGAAATCGAGGTTAGCGTTGGCAAGAGCGGCGAGGGGCGCGGGATCGGGCGATTGTTCAGCCTCTTTAAGCTGTGCAAGCCAATCGGGATTCGTGGGCAGCCAAGTTAGTGCGGGCATGGGGTGGCTATGCCCTAACTGCCTGATCGCGGCAATATCGATGCGCAATCGGTTGTGCTCGGTGCATGTTGCCTGAACCGCGCGCCAAGACGGGCTTGTTGATCCGCACGCATTATTTCGATGAGGCGGTGGGGTTGATGGCGGATCGGTTGCAGCGCGAGAGCGGATTGCCTATTTGGCTGGTGCTCGACCAATCAGCGGGGCCGATTGAGGTGCCGTCGCGATTTGCGACCATCAGGATTGATCGGGCGATGGTGGTGGCGGCGGGGTTGGTCAATCTGGACCGGTGGGGCTGGCAATGTGGGGATTATTTTTTGATCCTGGCCCAGCAGGCTTTGCCTGAGATTGAGTTTTTTTGGATGATTGAGCCGGATGTTGTGATCAATTATTCGGATTTAGCGGCGTTTTTTACGATTTTTTCTGATGATCGCAGTGATTTATGGGTCGCGACCTTCGGCCCGCACGCGCCGGAATGGTTCTGGTATCCGGCGATGCGCCGGTTTTGGCCGGGCACCATCGGCGGCTGTTTTTACCCGCTGCTGCGGATTTCGGCGCGGCTGATCGAGGCGATTGGCCGCGAGCGGCGGGCGATGACGCGGGTGATGGGGCTGGCGGGTGAGACCGGGGTGGTGCGGATCGACCCGGCGCTGTATCCTAACGATGAGGCGCTAACCGCGACGCTGGCACTGACAGCGCCGTTTGTGGCGCGCGATTTTAAGGAGGCCAGCGTGTTGTATAATGAGAAAACCTATCGGCTGGGTGAACCTTTTTTGGCCAGTCGACTTGCGCAATCAGCCGCCGACCGGCATCTCTATCATCCGGTGCGCCACGGGGTGCGGGCGGATGAGGGGGTTGGGGACTTAGCGCCGCATCCATGACGTATCGGGAAAGATGAATAGGTATCATTAGAATTATGATTGATCAGCGACAATCGGAAAATTGCCAAACCGCCATTTTGTTGCGGACCAATGAGTATTTGCAACACCATAGAGAAATACTCAATCAACTTCTTAAACAAACAGATTTACCAGTTTATATCGTCGCCGATGAGTCGAGTGGACCTCTAGCCGTTGAACCCGGTTACAATAAAATTTCGATTGATCGAAATAAAGTAATTCAACATGGTCTCGTTAATTTGGATAGTTGGGGTTGGCGATGCGGTGATTATTTTCTTATTATTGCGCGTCAAGAACTTCCTCAGTTCACCAGTTTTTGGATTTTAGAACCTGATGTTCGGATAAATTTTGCGGAATTGAGTGATTTTTTTTCTCGTTACGCTGCGGATGATGGGGTTGACCTCTGGGCTCCCGAGTTGGAACGTAACGTGCCGACATGGGCTTGGGCGCCTAGCATGACGCGTTTTCATGAGGGGCCAATCTCGCGGTGCTTATATCCGGTCCTGCGTGCGTCGGATCGGTTGATCGATAGCGTTCACGCGTTTCGGCGCAAGTTGTTAGAAAATTTAAAGTTAGAAAATCCAAGCGAAATCGTTGTGCTTGAGCCGCATGAATACCCCAATGATGAGGCAGTTACAGCAACAGTTGCTTGTTCTAACAATTTTATTGCGCGTGATCTAAATGAACATGGATTAGTATATGATCAGCGAACATTCCGGTTTCGATCGCCATATTCGGATCGCCAGATCGCTTCACGCGGTTTTGACAATCTGATTTATCACCCGGTGTTGGTTGGAGATGCCTATCTCTGGAGGTTGTTTGAGTTTCTTGACCAAGATCTAACCTATCGTCACGATATGAATAAAGTTTCGGCTCGAAATTCGGATCCGGTTTTGATTGAAGCGTTGTTCCATGAGTTGGGAGCAGATGGGATTCGTCGCTTTGTCGAGAAACGGGAACGTATCTTAGCTGAATTATCAAGTCCGTTAAATTTGATAAGCAGACAAAGACTTGTTGACGGTATTTGGCGTGGTGTTGACCCGTTGAAAGCGGTCCAACTTGAAAGCGGTCGCCCGGATATGCAGGGGTGGCAAAGTTACCATCGCTATCTCAGTCAGGAAATTCAACGTCTAAAACCAGAGATCATTGTGGAGATCGGCGTTTGGAAAGGCTTATCCTCGATTCACATGGCTAAAATTTTACGGGAACATAATATCCCTGGATTAGTTATTGCGATTGATACGTGGCTCGGTGGATGGGATCACTGGGAAAGTCCAGAATGGTTCGGGCATTTGGGTTTGAAGGACGGACACCCCACAATTTATCAGACATTTTTGAATAATATTTTCTATAATCATGTTCAAGAGCATGTGCTTCCCCTGGTACTTGACTCGATAAATGCAGCCCATGTCCTCAAGAAGTTCGCCATACAACCGACGTTGATCCATCTTGACGGAGCCCATGATTATGCGGCTGTCAAAAACGATCTTGATCATTGGTGGCCGCTCCTTGCTCCGGGTGGCTCACTCATCGGCGATGATTACCATGATCATGGATTATGGCCGGACGTTCAACGGGCATTCGATGACTTTCGAGCGCGGACGCCTACCGAGCATTTCGAATATGGCGATGGTAAATGCCTTCTCCGAAAGCCGACGTGATCGATGCGAGAAAATAGCTATGTGGTGTCGGATAGTGGTCCCTCTTTGTTAAATTTAGCCCCGCACAGCAAAATTTTTTTGACACTTGTCCAAAGGTTGGTGAACTTAAATGAATTTGCTTTCCCGATATCGGTATTCGATTATTGCCTGTGCGCGTTGGGAGGATCGCTATGTTGTCGAATGGTTGAGTTATTATCGGGCGATAGGCTTTGACCATATCTATCTTTATTGCAATGACGACGATCCGGGTCCGTTATCGCGTATCGTTGAGCCGTTCACCAAAGGGGATCGCCCGTTTGTAACTTTTCGATTCCATGCGCAACAGGGTCAACAGCGTGAGATGTATCTCGATTTTATTCAGAATGATGCGTGTCATTCCGAATGGTTTGGTTTTTTTGATCTTGATGAATTTCTGAGGATTCCAACGGGTTCTACCGTCGGCGAGTTTCTCGCCCGGTTTCCAGAGGATGTCGATGCCGTTTTGTTTAACTGGGTTTTCTTTGGGCCGAACGGACATAAGACTCCCCCGGACATGCCGGTGCTTAAGGCCTACACGCGGCGCCAGGCATTCCTTCACCAGAACACCAAGTTTCTCATGCGCTCGGCATCGGTCGCGTCGGGCAGCGTTGATTTTGATCGGGGTAACCATCCGTTCTGGCATCGCCCGAACCCGTTATTGCGTGAGGGATCGCGGATTGTGAACGTTCTTGGCGAACCCGCAATTGACTATTATGATGGATTTCCAGACGCGCCGTTAGCCTTCATTAATGAGGACGGGCGACGTGAGCGTATATTTGAAACAGCCCTGATCCATCATTACGCTTTTCGGTCCGAACAAGCTTTTGCCGAGCGAGCGGCGCGGGGAACGCTAGGCTCGTTTGCCGGGCAGGGAATGTGGAAAGAACTCGCCGAGGGCGGCGGATTTGATGGCTTTCTCGCGGCAATGAATGCGGTCGAAGATTGTTCGTTAGTCGGCTTTAATCTGCTCCATACCGACGGTGCCGACAGCGCCGTGCAGGCTGTGCGGAAGCCTGATGGTTTAGGCACTGAGTCAGACTCGTTGCTGAGTCGCAATCGAGTGGCTACGCAAAGTTCACTGTCATATTGGTCGCGAGGAGCGACACTCGCTGACGATGCGGCGGGCGCGCTCAATGGAGTTATCGATGGGCGCGCGGGTTTCCACACGGATTTGGAATATCAACCCTGGTGGCGGGTTGATCTGGGGGCGAGCGCGCAGATCAGGGAAATCAGGATTTTTAATCGGCTTGATCAGCCTGATACGGCGATTAGGGCGGCGAATTTGGCGATTGATATCGGGCCGTCCGATCATGATCTGCCTGAGCGCTACCGCCGTGAGAGTGGTGACGCATTCGGAGGCTTCGATGGGAAGCCATTGGTTATAAAGTTTGATCCAGCCGTCGAGGGACGCGTGGTTCGGGTCCGCTTGTTGGGAACTGGCTATTTGCATCTCGACCAAGTTCAGGTTTTTGGCTTTTCTCAAACCGATGCGACAACCGGCGCAGTGACAGA
>JAJZEG010000044.1 GCA_021828605.1 Pseudomonadota bacterium
TGCTGTATCGCTCGACGGACCGCCTCTGTCGTTGTGGCGCGACCGTGTAAAACCTGGACCATAATGCCTCCTTCCACTCAGAAGAATATAATGCACCATTAAAGTCTGGGATCAAACAGCTAGCCAAATGCCCGATGTCTCATCCTTATTCACAATCTCACTCTCAGTAGATTTTCTCTCGACGGCTAAACAAGGACAATGGATTACCTTCGAAACGCGATTCACTAAAAACGGAACCTCTCTTAGTTTTGCCGATTGCTTCGTTAAAGCGGATGGCGAACCGTGCGCACGGGTGAGCGGCACCTTTCGGGTGTTGCGGAAAAACTCGCCCTAGACTGAACCATCGCCAGTGTCCTGCCCCTAAAATTTGGGGGCGAATGTCAGGTCGCCGACAAATGCCGCACGCTGTTTGACAGGCGCGCCAATTTTTCGTCGTAGGACGCCAGGAAATCCGCATTGGCCCGTTTGGCCTCGGCCAGAATAACGCCGTCGGCAAAATCGCCGCCCTTCGTCAGTATATCAAGTCCCGCCTCGACCAGAGGGCGATCCATCTCGACAGACGGCATCGTTGTTAAATCCCGCAGCGCCCCCACAATCTCACTCGCCTGGAATTTATAGGCCCGTCGGAGCACCCACACCGTTTCACAAAGCACGAGGGTAGAAATAACCAGAGTTTTCGCCGTTTCGATCAGGCTTGCCGCCCGGTTCGATTGCGTGCTGTCATCCCAGACCAGATAGCGGACCAAAACATTCGTATCGAGCGCCACCCTCATCGGTCGCCGCGCTCAATCGCCTCTTGCATGTCCGCAAGCGAAACCGACGGCAGGCCTGGTCGCGATAATGCGCCTTTAAGTCGGGTAATACGGGGCGCATTATCAACCGACCGCAGTTCGACCCGACCATCGGGCAGAAATTCGACATCGATCTTCTGGCCCGGCTTGGCCTGCATATGGTCGAGTACCGCGTGCCGCAACGTAACCTGGCCTTTGGCGGTGATTTTCAGCTGAATCGACATAGGACACCAGTAAGGTAATTGGCACCTTATTTTAGCGCCTATGCTTGGTGGCAGCAAGGGGCGGTCAAACAAACAACCCTTACCCGGCGTTTTCCACGCGCAGAACCTCAAGCATCGGCGCCAGATGGTGCTGGTAATGCTGCCACTTCCCAACTGAGCGACGATAGAGAGGCTGACGCACCTGCCAACTGCTCGCCGTCGTGACGTTGCGATCGGTGCGGTGGAAGTCGAGGCAGGCATCTTCCCAGCCGAGATCAAGAAAATTGATCAGAAGTCGTATTTCAGGTTCTGGATCATCGATCAGTGTTTCGTAACAAATCTGATGAATTGATCCCGGTAAAACCTGTCGCCAATAGGATATCAGCCGTTCCACAGCGCGATAGCGATGAGCACAATCTTCCAGGCGATAGGAAAAATTTTGCTTATGGTTGATAAAATGCTGGAAGTAGCATGACAGCCCGGTATCCATCGGGTTACGGCGGGTGACGATGATCTTGGCCTGAGCGAATAAGGCCGCGATCAGCCCCAGATGAAAAATATTATCGGGCATTTTATCAACCACGCGCATTTTGCCCGGTGCGGCGGCCTCTAAGCGCGCCAGATACCACTGCGCTGCCCGTTGCGACCAATCAGGTTCCACGGCCCCACCGTTTAATTGACCGGCAAGCTGTCCGATATCGGTCGATTCCCCGACCCCCGCCGCTGCACTATGGCTGGCGATAATCTGCTCAATCAAACTGGTCCCTGACCGTGGCATGCCGACAATAAAAACCGGGATCGCTGAGCCACCGAGCGATGGGGTGGCTCCGCCTCGATCAAACCCGTCTTGGATGATCCGATCAACAAGCCGGTCCAACCGCGCATGATCAAAAGCTCGACCCGACTGCTCCAATAGGGACGCGACCAGATTATTTGCCGCATGAAACCGTGCAAAGGCCGCGTCATATCGGTCGGCATCATCCAGCATTTTTCCCAAGGCGAAGCCTAAATGGATCTGATCGGGTAACGCCAAGCGCTTCGTGTCAAGCAAGCGCGCGAGGCTGGCGATTTCCGAGCCGCGATTTGAATTCTGGCTGGTTTGAGCCAAGCGCCGATAGGCACTTGCCAAGGCTGGATCCAACGAAATCGCCTTCTCGCAACACGCGGTCGCCTCGGTGAGCTGACCTCTGGCGCATAAGGCACCGCCGAGGCTGCTCCACCCTTCTGCACAGGAAGGATCGCGTGCCACCACCTGGCGCAGCAGGCTAATGGCGTCGGCAATTCGACCCTCATGCCGCTTGAGGGCCGCCATCGCGAGGCCCAGATGAGGATCGTCCGGATGGCGTCCAAAAGCATCGCGCATGAGGCTGTTCGCGTCGGAAAACCGGTCCAGCTCCAGCAAAACCATAGAAAGGGCTGCAATCATTTTCAAATCATCGGGTTTCAGCCGGAGCGCTTCCCGATAACACTTCACCGCGCGAGCCAGCTGACCGAGTCCGCGATACGCGATGCCACAATTCCAATGTAACTCAGCCAAGGTCGGATCACTGCTCATCCCGGCACCGCACGCCGCCACCGCCAAATCGAACCGGCCTTGATCATTATGCAGCCGACCCAGATTATTGTTAGCGATTGCGAATGTGGGTTGCAGCGTTAGCGCCATGTGATAGTTTTTTTCGGCCTCCTGATCACAGCCGGCCAGGCGCAGCGCGTTGCCCAGATTATTATAGGCCTGCGGGAAATCAGGCAAAATCAAAATGGCTTTGCGGATCAAAGCGATCGCACGCGGAATTTGGCCTTGTTCAAGGAGGAGTGTCCCCAGCAGATGCAACGCGTCAGCAGAATCTGGGCTCCGGGCCAGAACTTTACGATAAAGGGTTTCGGCGCGGTGCCATTGACCCGTTTGATGCGCGGCCAGGGCGCGCTCGAGATCGGTTTGTGGCGAAGCAGGGTTAGGCGAGTCAGAATTCCACACGCCAACGGAGCGTCGCCTGAGCACCTGGGTGCCGACGCCGCTCCGTGATCGTTGCTTAACAATA
This sequence comes from Pseudomonadota bacterium, assembly GCA_021828605.1. The sequence continues at coordinate 3,034 of JAJZEG010000044.1, forward strand.
ATGTTCAGGCCTTTTTGTGGCACTTATCCCTTCGATGACGAGACGGCAAATGTCACGAACGCCGAACCCGGCGGCGCGATGCGGCAAAACCAAGACCCAGCAAACCCGAACCAAGCAGCAAAAGTGACCCAGGTTCCGGCACCGGCACCGGCGTAATGTTCACGCTCGGCGGTCCTTCGAGCGAAAAATAGGCCGTACCGCCATTCGCGATGCCGCCCGCACCGAACAGGATCGTTCCCATATCATTCGACGTAATGTTGAAAGTCGTGAACTGGCCGGTACTGGTTTCGCCGCCATACCCGGTTGGATCGTTGCCGTCGGCACTATTATAATGTTGAAGTCCATCGCTATCAAAATTAAAAATATTATTACCACTCAAAGTGAGCGAGTTAATAGTGGAACCGGAATTATTGATAAAGCCCACCAAATTATCATCGCTGCCATCATAGGGATTACCATTGGTAACCATGGTGCTATAAGAACCGCCGGCGCCCGCAATAATTTCCACGTTACAACTTGTCCCGGTGACACTGCCGATTGCGGGACAAACACCTGTCACCGCGCCCGCGAAAGCGTTTCCAGCGATCATGGATAACCCAGCGATGACTGTCCCGGTCAGTAAGATTTGACGAAGTTTCATATCGAACTCTCCCTTTTTACTTGAGTGTCGTTGATGCCGTATCGCTCCCGAAGCGGGCGTTGATGTCCCTGTGACCAACGCGCTGGCGGGCCTTGTTGCATCTCCAACGTTGACGGAGTGAACTGAACCAGCCGTCTAAAAATATGCAAAACCTGTGCCAGCCAAATTCTTAAATAATTACAAAGACTAATTTTTTTGATTTTTTGGATTGTAAGATTTTTCGACAGTCCTCCGGCATCAATACCCCACGGCTGCTAATATCCAAAATCTCGGGTAAGTGCTGCCTCCTGCCAAAGCAAATTGAAACGCACGAGCGTAAAATATTACAAGTCAACCATAAGGTATATTTAAGTTGCGTGGCGGCAGCGGGTCGCCACATCGGTATCGCGTTGAAATAATCGTCTGCTTCTCGCTCGACGAGAGCTGACCGCCATCAATCGAGTGTAACAAAGTCAGCGTCCAAAGGATCAAATCATGAGTTATCAAACCATCAATCCCGCGAGCGGCGAGGTGCTACAGAGCTTTTCCGATATTTCGGATGCAGGGCTGCAAAAAGTGCTCGCCAAGGCGGCGAGCGCCTTTGAGGCCTGGCGTCATTTGAGCTATGCCGAGCGTGCAAAAATCATTGGCAAGGCTGCGGAACTTCTCCACCAACACGTTAACGATTTCGCGCAGATCATGACCTTGGAAATGGGTAAACGCATCGCTGAAGCGCGCGGCGAAGTTGAATTTTCCTCGCGGATTTTGGCCTATTACGCCAAAAATGCGGAACGGTTTCTAGCGCCCGTTAAACTGAACCCAACGCACGGCAAAGCGCATATGGAAAGTAGCCCGATCGGCGTGGTGTTTTGCGTCGAGCCGTGGAATTTTCCGTATTACCAACTTGCGCGGGTCGCCGGGCCCCATTTAATGGCCGGCAATACCATGATTGTTAAGCATGCCAGCAACGTGCCGCGCTGTGCCTTGGCTTTTGAAAAGCTGCTGCTCGATGCGGGTGCGCCCGAAGGGCTCTATACCAATGTTTTCGTTTCACATGATCAAACCGATACGCTGGTCGCGGATGCGCGGGTCAAAGGCGTCGCCTTGACCGGCAGCGTGCAAGCCGGGCGGATCCTTGCCGCCGGAGCGGGTAAAGCGGTTAAAATATCGTCCATGGAGCTGGGAGGTGCCGATGCCTTCATTGTTCTGGACGATGCTGACCTGGAGCTTGCGGTGAAATGGGCCGTTTGGGGCCGGATTTATAATGCCGGGCAAACCTGTTGCGCGGCCAAACGCTTCATTGTGGTTGAGGCGCTTGCGGACAAGTTTCTTGAAAAGTTCAAGGCGGCCTTCAGTGCGCTGAAACCCGGTGATCCGCTGGATGAAAAAACAACCTTGGGTCCGCTCTCCAGCGAAACGGCCTTGCTCACCTTGCTCGACCAAGTTAAAAATGCGATCAAGCATGGTGCCACAATCGAAGTCGGCGGCAACCGGATCGAGCGCAAAGGCGCCTATATGGAGCCGACAATCCTGACCCATATCACGCCCGAAAATCCAGCCTTCCGCGACGAGTTCTTTGGCCCTGTCGCGATGTTTTTTCGTGTAAAAAATGAAGACGAAGCCGTTGCCCTCGCCAATAATTCCGATTTTGGTCTCGGCGGCTCGGTGTTCACCAAGGATATTGCGCGCGGCGAGCGGGTCGCCAGCCGGGTGGAAACCGGCATGATGTTCATCAATAATCTCGATTGGACCGACCCTGAACTGCCCTTTGGCGGGGTCAAACAGTCAGGGTACGGGCGCGAGCTTGGCGATATGGGCATTCAGGTCTTCGTCAATAAAAAGCTGGTGCGCTTTGTTGAACTCGACGCACCGGCCTGACAGACCGCGCTTAAATCGGAAAATGCCCCGGTAAAGTCTCCATGGTAATCCAGCGTAGTTCGGTAAAAGCGTCGATCCCGGCCTTGCCGCCGAACCGTCCATAGCCGGAGGCTTTGACTCCGCCGAAGGGCATTTGGGCCTCGTCATGCACGGTCGGGCCGTTAATATGGCAAATGCCGGATTTGATTTGCCGCGCAACCCGCAAGCCGCGCGCCGCATCCTTGGTGAATACTGAAGCCGAGAGGCCATACTCGGTATCATTGGCCAACCGCACCGCATCCGCCTCGTCACGCGCCCGCACAATCGCAACCACCGGCCCGAAACTTTCTTCGCGGAATAATTTCATCGCAGGCGTCACCTGATCAATCACCGTGGCCGCCATCAGCACCCCGTTATTCTCACCGCCATTAATCTGCACCGCCCCCTGGCCGATCGCCTCCGCCACCAGTGCCTCAATGCGGCGAACCGTGTGCGTATCAACCACTGCACCGAGCGGCGTGTTACCCGCGCGCGGATTGCCGGTCGCCATGGTCGCAACCTTGGCCGCGAATTGGGCAACAAAGCTCTCCGCCACCGCGTCCACCACAATAATCCGTTCGGTGGACATGCAAATCTGCCCCTGATTCATGAACGCCCCGAAGGCCGCCGCCTTCACCGCCTCATCCAAATCGGCATCATCAAGCACCAGCAACGGCGCTTTGCCGCCTAATTCGAGCAATACCGGCTTAAGGTTCTGCGCCGCGCGCACCGCAATAATGCGCCCAACCGCGGTCGAGCCGGTAAAATTGATCCGCCTGACCGCCGGATGATCAATCAGCGCGCCCACCACCGCGCCCGCATCGGCGGGTGCATTGGTAATCAAATTGACAATACCGCCGCCAATCCCAGCCGCGATGAAGGCGTCAATAATCAAGCCATGGGTGCGCGGGCATAATTCCGAGGCTTTCAAAATCACCGTATTGCCACAGGGCAAAGGTGTCGCAATCGCTCGCACGCCCAGAATGATCGGCGCATTCCACGGCGCAATCCCCAACACCACCCCCGCCGGTTCGCGCAGCGCGAGCGCCAGACAACCCGGTTTGTCCGACGGGATCACCTCACCCGCTATCTGCGTGGTCAGCGAAGCCGCCTCGCGCACCATGCCAGCGGCCAGCGTCAGGTTGAACCGCGCCCAGCCTTCGGTGGCACCTACCTCGCCCATCATCGCATCGATAAAGTCAGCCGCCCGCGCTTCCAACGCGTTCGCCGCCTTGAGCAACATCGCCCGGCGCGCATTCGGGCCATGCTGGCTCCACGCGCCCAGGGCCGCCTCAGCCGCATCGGCCGCCGCCACTGCATCCGCAACCGTCGCCGCAGCCGCCTGGGTAACAGGCTCACCCGTCACCGGATCATGCCGCTCAAACCGCGCCGCACCGCCCCGCGCCGTCCCGCCGATAAGCAAATCAACCATCGATACCATTTTACCCCCCCGACTTCGCTTGTCCGCCTAGAGCGCGTCAGATTGACGCAGTCGCGCCAATCTGACGTGCTCTAGCTTTGTTTGCGAGGCTGATTCACGCTTGTCATTGCCGCGCATTATGCGCGTCAATTCCAAACGATCAGGCTTGTCTTATGAATATTCCGCCGATTGAGCGATAATGGTTCACCGTCAGCGGGGGAGGACGCGCTGACGGT
>JAJZEG010000397.1 GCA_021828605.1 Pseudomonadota bacterium
ATTGACGCGCATAATGCGCGGCAATGACAAGCGTTGCTCAGCCTCGCAAACAAAGCTAGAGCGCGTCAGATTGGCGCGACTGCGTCAATCTGAACATATAGCGCTCTAACATCCTGATCAGTTCCTTGCTCGCGGGCTCATCGTTGCCGGCGCATCTGATTGTGCTGTGGCGTGAAGGCCGCTTTGATGTGCTGACATCGGCCAACCAGCTCGACGAGCTGATGCGTGTCACGCGCTATCCGAAAATTCGTGAACGACTGTCGCCGACTTTGGCAAGACGCAATACGCCTCGCTGCCCGCACCGCATCCGTGCTGACAACGATCCAAAACAGACCAGCGGCACGTCGCGACCCTGTGCAAAAACCTATTGTCGTCTCTGCTACATCCAGCCGGGAAAGCCCCAAATTTATTTAACGACGAACCCGGACATCGCCCATGACCATCAACCCATACAATGATTTCCGCCTTCAATTCCAACGGTGCGAAAATGCCGTTCTCATCGTCCTCTGGGGCTGCGGGATCATCGGCTGGGCAATAACCATTTGGTTAGGGTTCGCACGATATATCGCCTCACCCCTGGGGATCATCGATATCATCGGCCCTGCGCTGCTCGGATATTCCGCCATCGTTGGGCTAAAACGCTGGCCCACATGGAAATTCCCAGCCCTCTATCTCTGCGCCTTTACCGCATTCTCTTTGTTGAATTGCGCATTTTTGCTATTCCGATTGCCACTGACATCCTATATCCTGGCGATCGTAATTTATCTCGTCATTTTGATCGGCGGACGGTCCTACTGGCCCAAGCCAAGCTAGGCCAAGAGCGCCCCTAAAATTTGCAACCAATTATGAGGATACTACGATGGTGCATAAAAAATCTTTCTTGCTTATCCCCGCGTCGTGGCTGATTATCGGCATCTCAACCCTGTTGCGCGGCGGATATCTGCATCTCATTCTCGGCATGATAGTAATACTCGGCGCAGTTTTGGTATCAATCGGCCTTGTCTATGACCTTCGCAAAAAATCGTCTCGGCGGATATGAAGCCCGCCGAACTCTCTGCGGTAACCAGGGTGAAGTTGGTATGAAAAAAGCGCTTACTGGCCATTCATTGCCGGACTATCCCTCTCACTATTAGGAATATTAGGCTTTTCTCTTTTGCCACTCAGAAGTTTTTTATTTAACAAAACAACATAGACCAACCAAATCGCCCATGAGTTTCTGACCTCATCAGGGCGCAGAACTTATTCGTTGGAATTTCTACCTTTCGTCAAGCAACGGACGCCGCAGATAAAAACGACATATCAGGTGCATCGTCTTGAATGACATAACCGGCCTGGGCCAAAATGTTATAATAAGCCCCCATTGCGGCCTTATCTTTCACAACGGCGATGGTTTTGGGTGCGTTGTCCAACAGTTTCAGGTCATTGAATTTGGTCGAGGTGGTGAAAACGGAAGCGTGGTGATTTGAGACAACATCAAAAACAGCCTCACGCCCGTCGATGTGAACCAGAGCCGAGACGTTCCAGTCATTGGTTGAAAAACCCGCTATCAGTTTTTCCGATTCGACCCTATTCTCGCCAAATAGATGCTTAAGCCTCGCGGTAAGGCTTATCAGTATGTCGCTCTCAGACTGCCTCTGAGCACGATCAACAATAGCATGAGCGATATAGTGAGAAGCCCATCCAATATCCGCAATAACCGGCGCAAGTTCACCTAGGCTACACACGCTATACACCTCTTCTCCCGCAATAAGGGCCCCCGTCCTTTCGGCTGCGCGCTTTGCGGTACGGTTAAAAAGTGCATCGCCACCAACAAGCTCAATCTCTCGGTGGGCCATAGCCCAGTCGGTTACGCGGTATTCGTGATCGCGCTGAGAGATGCGCAAACAGACAGAAGAGCCACTAGGATAGTATAGCGGCAGCGAGACAAACACAGCATCGCCGTCCGGCTTCACCGAGACGAGCTGACGCAACGCGGCCTCAGCGGCGTCGCGCAGGTCAGAATTTGCAGTTTCAGCAATCATCACAGTAACTTCCGAAACCAATTAGGCTCTGGTATTTTCTCAACACCCACGACATTAAACTCGGCACCCAAAAAAGCAAGTAAATTATTGAAAGTGTTAATAATTATAGGAATTTCAGACGCAACCGGCAGGTTCGAGGGGCGCATTATTCCAAGGGATTCATCCCAGTTCATGAGAAAAGGGTGAACGTGGGAACCGGTGATGGATCTTGGCAGATCATGCAGTTTTGCTAAGGGTCGCTCGTTCCTGTGGGTTGCTGCGATAGGGCGCCAGTCTATGCGGCAAAGCGGCAACCTGGCCCGAAGATGGGCTTGTCCCATTTCAATCTGGAACGTGACGGCTTCGTTTGGCCGATTTTCATAACAAACGCCGCGCAGAAAGAGCCCTTGTTCAGTCACGCCGTTAATCTCCAACGGAGACAGCCAGCCGATTTTTTGGGTCTCCGGCTGGGGCAATGACCACGAAACCGCCGAAACCAGCTTTTTTTCGGACTTCATGATCCTGTGATACGGCTTCAACATTAATCGAATAGAAGCATAGGCCCGTTGAAAAAGCGAGGCACTCACACCCGTATCATTTTCCCCTTCCGCCTGCCGCTTCCTATGTCATAAATTAACATCATATTAGAAACCACCAGCCCCACCGGCGTACCCACCCCCCCGCTTATTTCGCCGCCCCCGGCGGCGGCGCAAGCTTACCCACATGGATCAGAATCGTATTGCCATGGGTCAACAAACTATGCGGCGACCGCACATGACACGCCCGATCATCGCCGCGCCGATTAATCACAATCGTGCAGCCCGACAGCATCACCACCGAACCCACCAACAAAATCGGCAAGACCCACCGCATCATCTGTCGTCCTTTCAAATTATCCCACACGGCACCCGCTGCCACCCGACCCGCTTTGCCTACCACTCGACATAAACCACCGCGCGCGCTCCAGCCCCGCCAGGCGCGCCGACGGTGAAATTGCCACCACCGCCGCCGCCCGCGCCGAAACCAGCGCCGCCCAACCCGCCTTGCGCCCCGTGCGGCGCAAGACCATTCGCACCGGCATCAGCCCGCTCGGCGGCATGCGGCCCTCGATCTTCGATCAACACCCCACCACCGCCGCCCCCGCCGCCGCCGCCATACCCGATCTGATCGTCGCCATAAAACCCGCCGCGCCCGCTAGCACCCGGCTCCATTATCATCTGTTGGAAATCAAAGTTTGGAAAAACGCGCCCGGCGCCGCCCGGCAAACCTTGTACCGGATCGGTCGGATCGGTCCCCGCCTGACCCGCCATCCCGCGCGCGCCATTGCTGCCGCCCGCCCCACCCGCCCCGCCGTGATACCCGAACTGATAGGTGCCCCCCCCACCCCCCCCACCGCCCCCACTTCCCAAACCCAGCATCGGCGCAGGAGCACCGCGCGCACCCCCCACAATCGAGCCGCCCCGATCCGCCCCGCCACCCCCGCCACCGCGCGCGATCAGCGCACCAAAAAGCGAGGCACCGCCGTTAGCACCGGCCATTCCGAATGTGCCGCCCGCCGACCCGCCTTGGCCAACCGCGATTTTGATCGGCAGCGATTTCGCTCCAGGCGCAACCTGCACCATTCGCACCCGAATTGCGCCCGACGCCCCGCCCTGGCCGCCAATCCCCTCACCAACCGACGCCGAACCCGCCCCGCCGCCGCCCACCAGCAGAACATGCAGTCGCGTCACGCCCGGCGGCGCTGTCCAGGTGCCGGTCACCCACTGCGGATAGCTCTGACACGCGCCGGGCACGCGCGCGCCAAACAGCGCGCAACCATGCGCCCCAACCGCAACCCCGGTCGAAACCGGCACGGGCTTGCGCGGCACCGGAGGGGGCATCTTGCCAATCGCCGCGCCACCGATCGCGATCTGCACCATCTGCCCGCCAGGCCGCGGCATTGGGGGCATCCGCGTCGGGGGCAACGCCATCGGGGGCAACGCCATCGGGGACATCGCCATCGGCGGCAGCGCGATCACCGGCGTCATCGAGGGCGGCACCAGATCAATCACCAGATTACGCCCGCCTCCCTCAGCGGCAATGATTGTCGTCGTCGCCAGGGGTCGGAACGGACCATGATCCCGCAGGGGCGGTTGCGCGGCCGACGAAGGCGAAACCGATGGCGCCCCGCGCAAAGCAGCCGGTTGAACACCGGCCCGATGCGCAACAGACGCATGCGCATCAGACGCATACGCACCCGATGCAGGCGCGGAGGGTCGATGCGGCGCCTGATTGATAATAATCGCACATCCAGGCAAAGCCGCCAGCGCGATAACCAAACCTGAATAGCCTACCGCGCGGATCACATAGATTATGTTCATGAAATTATCTATCTTGAGAGGACGATGCCACAATCGTAACAAGTTCTCTACCACTGTACCCGTATAACGCCAAGTCTGTTAGAAAAATTTCATCATCCAACCGAGCCCCAAACTTTCCCCTTTCGCAGATGCGGCCTCCTATGCCATAAACTAACGCAATGTCAGAATCTACCGCAATCCCCGCACCGGTCGCCCACCTCAACACCGTCCTGATCGAGCTGAAACGCCTCATTTTTGGCGTCGGCCATCAGGTCGGTGTTGAATGCGCTGTGCTGACTCTGCTCTGCACCCGCCTTGATCGTCTGCGCCACCGGCTGCACCGCCTGCTCACCCGCCCGACCCCGCCCGCCGCGCCATCCCCCACCACCAACCCAAGCCGCGCCACGCAACCCGACTCCCCCGCCGCACCCAACCCCACAATCAAACTCCCCAGCGGCAAACAATGGCTGCTGAAACTCCTGCCGCATTTCCTGATCAACAGCGCGCGCGGCCATGTCGTCCATTTCATCCATCAACCCGAAACCATCGCCAGCGCCGCGCAAACTCCGCAACTCGCGGCCCAGGTTTTCCGCCCGCTCTGCCGCTTCTTTTCGATCCCAATGCCGCTCTATCTCCAACTCCCATCCCGCCCGCGCAAACCGCGTCCACCACATTTGCGCAAACCCAAACCCAAACCCATCAAACCGCCCAAACCCCCCGAACCCACCTTCCTCGACTATCTCCTGGCCAAATACCCACCCACCGACAATTTCGTGCCCGCCACCAGCCAAATAAGAAAAATCTTCTCCCGGTAAGGAGCGAATAATCACGCCCAAATCATTACGTGTCCGAAATAAAAAAAGGAGCAAGAGTGGCCTGATTGCTCGAAATCAGGCAAAGCATGTCCCATGAGTTCTTTAGCGCATCCGGTACAAATCGCCGCGATTCTGATATTCGCGGTCACCTATTTCGGTGTCGCGCGCGGTCGGCTGCCTTTCCTGCGGCTGGATCGGGCCGCCATCGCCTTTTGCGGCGCTGCTTTGATGATCGGCGTTGGCGCCTTGCCGCTCGCGCGCGCCTATCAGGCGATCAGCGGCAACACCATTGCGTTGCTCTTCGGCATGATGCTGCTCGCTGCCGGCCTGCGTCATGCGGGTTTTTTCACGCTGATCACCGATCTCGCGCGCCGTCGCGCCAATCATCCTCTGGCGTTGCTCGCCGCCATTATCGCCATTGCCGGGATTTTGTCGGCGTTCCTGGTCAATGACACGATTTGCGTGGTGCTGGCGCCGCTTTTGCTCGACATCACCCACAGCCTCAAGCGCCATCCCCTGCCTTATTTGCTGGCTCTCTCCGCCAGCGCGAATATCGGCTCGGTCGCGACCATCACCGGCAATCCGCAAGACATCATCATCGCCAGCCTGTCAGGCATCAGCTATGGGCGCTTCGCGACCTCACTCGCCCCGGTCGCCATCGTGGGGCTGCTGCTCACTTTCGGCCTGATCGCCGGATTATTCCGCAAAACCCTGCTCGCCCCCACCGAGCCGCCTGACACCCAACATCCATCCCCCAAATTTCACCTCATTTTAATGGTCAAATCCCTGATCCTGCTCTTGGGGTTCGTCGCCGCCTGCTTTGCTGGCATGCCGCCCAGCGAAGCCGCCTTGATCGCCGCCGCCTTGCTTCTGCTCACCCCCGGCCTGCGGAGCGAGATCCTGCTCACCGGCGTCGATTGGTCGCTGCTGATCATGTTTGTTGGCCTGTTCATCGTGATTGCCGGTCTGCAAGCCGCCGTCATTACCCCCAGCCTGATCCATCGCATCGCGGCCCTGCATCCAGGCCGCCCCGGCCTGCTGGTGCCAATCACCGCGATCCTGTCGAACCTGATCAATAATGTGCCAACAATTTTGGTGCTCAAACCCTTCATCGCCGCTCTGGCCAACCCGGATCGCGCCTGGCTGCTGGTCGCGATGGCCGCGACTTTCGCCGGCAACCTGACCCTCCTGGGCTCGGTCGCCAATTTGATCGTCGCCGAAGCCGCGCGGGCTCAGGGCATTACGCTCCGCTTCTCCGATTATCTACGCCTCGGTATTCCGCTCACTCTGATCACCCTGATCATCGGCACGCTCTATCTGGTGTTCGTGTCATAAAAAATCTCGGCCAGCGCATCGAGCATCGCCTGCCGATGCAGCCCCGCCGGTAACGCGGGATGAAGAGTGATATCAATGGTCCCAGCCCGTTTGAAAAACGCATTGCGCGCCCAATACCGACCCGAATCGGTCGAGACCGGCACCACCACGGCCCCGGTCGCCCGCGCCAGCGCCACGATCCCCGGCTGCAACACCCCGCGCACCCCCGGCGCCACCCTGGTTCCCTCGGGAAAAATAATAATCTGCTTGCCCGCAGCCAAAGCCTCGTTCACTTGTTTAATCAAAATCCGCAACGCCCCGGCCCCACCGTCCCGGTCCAGCGCAATCTGCCCCGCCGGCCCAATCAACGGCCCGAACAACGGCAAGCGGGTGAGTTCATGCTTAAAAATATAACAAGGCCGCTCCAACAAGGCCATCCAAATCAATGTATCAAACGCCGATTGATGTTGCGCGGCCAAAATAACCCCCCCCGGCGGCAGGTTCTCGCGCCCGTTGAGCGAAAACCTAACGCCGCACAGGGCTCGCAATGCGCGCAGCACCAGCCGTGCCCAAGCCTGGCCCAAGCCCAACAAGCGTTCAGGCGCCGTGCGCCGCAGCCATTGGCCAATCAGCCCGGTCACCGTGCCACTGCCAAACATCACCAGATTAAATACCACCGAGCCCAGCCAAGCCACTATAAATGTCCTTCGATATGATGGGCTGCAAACCCACCCAAGCCACAGCGAACCAGCAAATATTTGCTATATTCCGCCGCCACCAGCCGCATGTCGCGCGCATCGAGCAACCGATCTCGCGGCAAGCGCCGCACCGGATCCGCGATCAGCCGCACCCCGCGCAAATGCCGATGCAACTCCGCCAGGGCCCGCGGCATATGATAATCGGCGGTCACCACAATCACCGACCGCAAATGATGCCGCGCCACCCAACGCGCCGTCTCGCGCGCATTGCCCCGCGTGCTCGCCGCCCGATGCCCCAAACTAATCACCGTCGCCTTGCTCACCGCATCAATCCCATCACGCGGGGTAAAATCACCCAAATGCGTCCCTGGTCCCGCGCCGGAAATCAGCAGGCGCGGGGCCGCACCCGCCATCAATAATTCCAACCCTTGCTTAACCCGATCCGGCCCGCCGGTCAGCACCACAATCCCCGCCGCATGCGGTATCGGCATCGCGCGCCGCTCCTGCTCAACATGCCGCATGAACAGATAAAACCCCACCGCCCAGGCGATCCCGACGAGCGCCACCCCGCGCAGCAGCCAACCGATCATCCGGCGCATCCCGCGCCGTCGGCGGGCCAGTCGGCCAAACCGGGGCTGGCGCGTGCGAATCCGCGAACCCCTCATGATAATCGCCGCAACCAACGCAGTACCGTCACCTCGGCAACCGCCCAACCGATCAACGCCGCCATGCCCATCAGCAGCAACGGCGCCGCCCACAAAGCGGGTGCCAAGCCAGGGCCACCACCCGGCGCGACCACGGTCAATCCCGCCGCTAACCGCTCCAGCCCAAATAAAACTGGCAACGCCGCCACTCCGCCGACCAGGCCCCCCATCGCCGCCTGCCGCGCAATCTGGCGGGCAAACGGATGGGCAATATCCCGATCCCGCGCCCCCAACCCATGGATAATTTCAATCGCCTCCCGTCGCTGCGCCAACCCCGCTTGCACTGAAACCCCCACCACCGAGGCAGCCACCGCCGCTACAATCAACACAATCGCTGCCGCCGCCGCCTGGAGCGACTCGCTCAGCACGATCAACCGCGCCGTCAGCCGCCCACCCCGCTCAATCAAGGTCCCCGGCGCAATCTGGCGCAACGCCGCGCTCAACCCGCTCGCCTGCGTATTGCCCTGCGCGAGGATCACCCCCGGCAGCTTCATCCCGCTGGTCCCCGCATCGCCCAGCCACGGCGTGAGCACCTGGCCGAGTTCAGCCGATGATAATCTCCGCACCCCCGACAAGGTCGGCTGCTCACGCAGTGAGGTCAGCACCGCATCCATCCGCGTCACACTGCCCGCTGCCTGCACCGGCATCGATGGGTGAGGCACGATGGTCACCATCGTGCGCGCCCCGGCCAGCCAATGCTGCGCCAGGCCACTCGCGCCGACACTCCCCGCCATCGCCAAGGTCGCCAGAAAACTCATCGCGGCGACCACCGCAATCAATAACCGATCCCGGTGCGCCGTGCGCAACCCAATCGGATCACCGCGCCGCCCGCCCCGACTAGTCATGACGCACCAACCGCCCCTGATGCAGTTCCAGCACCGGCGCCCGATAACGCTCGATCAGGCTCAGATTATGGCTGGCAATAATAATGGTGGTGCCAAGCTGATTGAGGGCGGTAAATAAATGTAATAATCGCACCGCTTGATCATCATCGAGGTTGCCGGTCGGCTCGTCGGCCAACAGCAAGGACGGTCGGCCCACCACCGCCCGGCAAATCGCCACCCGTTGCTGCTCGCCGCCCGATAATTGCGCTGGGCGATGACCGAGCCGATCGGCAAGCCCAACCCAGCGCAGCAATTCGGTTACATCGGCAATAATCTGATGTTCCTTGCGCCGGGCCAAACGCAGCGGCAATGCCACATTGTCAAAGGCGCTCAAATGATCGAGCAGCCGAAAATCCTGGTACACGACCCCAATTCGCCGCCGCAGCAACGCGCGGCCGCCCCGATCCAGCCGCGCCGGATCGGCATCGAGCAGCTCAATGCGCCCGCTGGTCGGCGCAAGCGCCAAATACATCAGCTTCAACAAGGTGGTCTTGCCTGCACCGGACGCGCCGGTAAGCCAGCGAAATCCACCGGGCTCGACGCTAAATGACACATCAAACAAACCCGCATGCTCAGCGTCGCCTCGTGCGCGCGGCCCGCTTGCTGTGTTGTGATAATCCAGACCCGTATGAAAAAATCGAATCATTAATGTCTGTTTGCCGTGCCCGGGTGACGACCACAAGCCACCAAGCGGGTCAACCGCGTGATAAAAACACCACAATCCGGACCGTCAGCATCCTGTGCCGCACGGTCCGGACTGATTAGTTCGGTCAGTTAAACGCCGCGAATCACGACCACAGGCTGCCATTATTGGTGAGCGATCCGGTCAGATTGCCGGTCAGCCCGCTAAAGGTCAGGTTCGAGCCGTCGCTGAGTTGCACGCTCAGCCCGGCAGTGGTCAGGGTTTGCGCGTTAATCGTCACGCCGGAGGTCAAAGTCAGCATATCGGTGCCGGGCCGGAAGTTCTGGATCAAATCACTGGTGCCTTGGCTCGCCGGACCGAACACAAAATTATTCAGCATGGCGTTGGCCCCGCCCATCATTGTCGCGTTGCTCAACCCCCCCACGAACATGTTGCTGCCATTGCCACCGACCATCAACGTGCTGGCCTGATTATCCGTCGCTCCGGTCATGGTGACCGCCCCGCTGGTGCTGGCCGCAGTCAGCGTTTCATTGCCGCTGCCGGCATAAAGCGCATTGATCGTGCCCGCTCCGGCCACCAGCGTATCGCCGTTGCCTTCGCCAAACAGCGTATTCGCGCCCGTGCCGCCCACCAGCAAATTATTGCCGTCGGTGCCACCATAGGCATGCAAACTGCCGTTGCCGCCTTGCGCGGTGACACTGCCGGTGCCGCGGGTAATCACCGCATGCCCATTGCCGCCGTTGGTGAAGACGACGCTGCCATTGCCGCCAAACATCACCGTCGAACCGCTGGCCTGAACCGTATTGGTACCGCCCAGATCATCGACAAATCCGCCAGCACCGACGGTAACGACATTCGTGCCTTTGACCAGCAATAGCCCGTTAAATCCGGTTGCAAGGACCGTGTCATTCCCTTTCAAATAGCCTAAGGCCGAACCGCTGAGCGTGGCCATGTCGGATGAACCGGTGCCGCCGAGCACCACGAATGCACTGCCGGTCGCCACGACCGAATCATTGATGCCTGCGGCAAAAATCACCCCGCCGGCGCTTTGGGTAATCAGATTATTAGTGCCACTCGCAATAACCGTATCGGCACCGGCGCCCATGATGGTGTTGCCGGATCCGTAGGCAAAAATATCGCCGAGCGGCCCGCCTTGCAGCAGATTATTCTGGCCAAATACCGCCATCGGCACGGTTCCGCTTGAGGACACAGTATTCGCATTGCCGGTCACGATCGCATTCGTCGCTGAAGTCATGGTGAGCGTGCTGCCATCGCTGCCGACATTGATCTGGCTCGATCCGGTCGAGGTCACCGATTGGTTGGTGCCGTTAATATTCACCACGCCAGATCCCGCAGCGAGCAAACTATTGCCCGATGAGCCCAGATGCAGCCCGACAAAGCCCGTTCCGGTGACGGTGATCGAATTATTATTATCGAACGCCACCACCCGATCAGCGCCGCCCGATATCACCGTGTTATCGCCGCCGGTCAGCATGATCTGATTATTGCCGCCGCTGGTTGAAATCGTGTTATAGCTGGTGCCACCAGCAGCATTGGCAACCGCATCAACGGTATTATTACCACTCGCAATCATCACGGTATAATTTTTGCCATCGAGGGTGAACTGGTTATTGCCGCCCCCGGCCATGATGGTGTCAAGACCAACACCGCCTTGCGGATCCCAGGTCAGGTTGGTGGTCGCGCCGGTTACCGCAAGCTGGTTCAACCCCGCCCCACCGGTCACGGTTTCACTCCCGGCAAACCCGAACACGTAGCCGGCAAATCCGCGATCCTGCCCCACGGTAATGCTCGGCAGTGCGAGGCTGGCGCCGTTGGCCACCGTGCCGGTGACATATAAATAATCCGACAACGCATAGGCATTCGCCCCGGTTGGCACGGTCAGGCTGGCAGCGGCTGAACTGCCATCCGCATTGATGGTCAACATGGTCGCGGTCACCGGATTGAACGCGGTCTGCTCGATCACCGCGGTGGTGATCACCTTATTCAGCTCGATCTGGATCGGTCCCGCCGCCGCCGCATCGATCGAAAATTGCAAAACCTGACCGGCGGCACTCTGGACGGTGACGATATCGATCGATTGGTTGCCTGACATGGATGAACTCCTGTTGAAAACTGTAATGACCGACCCGGGTCTTACCGGTCACCAGTTAACAACTTGTCAATACGATCCTAACGCCGACAAGACTCTCGAAATTACAACTTAAAGTGAAATTTTTCTGCTATTTATTATGTTGAGATATCGTTATGGATTATTAAATCGGATATTTTAACCCCAATAACGCCTCGAATTCCGCTTGGTGCTGATAGTTAGGCATCAAAGCCTGCAAGGTTGGATCACTGCCCAGCGCTGGGTGAAAATAAATCTCGCTCTGACCTGGCGGTAAATGATCGAGCAACCGCCGCACCCGCGCTTCGGTCATTTGCCCGGACCAGGCGATGCCGAACACCTGATCATCGCAGGCCAATCCCGCTTGCCGCACCTGCGCGCGTAGCACGCTTGACCAAAGATGCAGCGCATAATCGCCCCATCTCGGCTGATACCCACAGGCGACCAGCACTGATGGCGGCTCGCGCGGCACCCGCACCCGCGCCACCCCGAATTCCTGGCCGATTGCGAGCAATTTCGCCGCCACCGTCGGATGCAAATGCATATGTTTATGCGCATCGACATGATGCAGCGCCAGGCCGGTCGCGCGGAATGCCGCGAATTGCGCGCGAATTTCAGCGTCTAATTCCCGCCGCGCCTGGGGTGAGAAAAAATATTTTACTCCCAAAGCCGCCTGATTGGCGCCAAATCGTCCATCCGCGCCGGTAATATGGGGCAAGGCCTGATGGCCGAGCACCGAATCGCCCTCGACCAGCACCAAATGCAGCCCGACTTGCAATCCTGGCAGCCGACGCGCGCGCGCGACCGCATCAGCGGCGGCGGGTCCGGCCACCATCAGGCTGGCCTGAGTCAATACTCCGTCGCGATGCGCGCGCTCAACGGCTTCGTTGACGCTTTCGGTCAGTCCGAAATCGTCCGCTGAAAAAACAACCCCGCTCGTTTTACGCAGCGTGCCGCTCACGCAAGAACCGGCGAAACTCAACACCCTCGCGCAATCGCCGCTTCATCATTTGTGGGCTGCGAATCATTTCATTTACAATCGACATGATTTTCGGCGCCCGGAAGTAAAACTTCTTGTAGAACAACTCCACACTGTCAAAAATCTCGGTATGGCTCAAATCCGGATAGTGCAGGGGGGCAATCTGAACACCATGATCATCGATTAACTCGGCATTCGCCACATCCAACCAGCCATTTTCCACCGCCTGATCATACAGGAAGGTGCCCGGATAGGGCGCTGCCAGGGAAACCTGGATGGTGTGCGGGTTGATCTCTTTAGCGAAGGCAATGGTTTCCTGGATGGTCGCATGGCTCTCGCCGGGCAGACCAAGAATGAAGGTGCCGTGGATTTTGATGCCCAATTCATGACAATCCTTGGTGAATTGCCGGGCAACCTCAATGCGCATGCCCTTTTTGATATTGTGCAAAATTTGTTGATTGCCGGATTCATAGCCCACCAGCAACAAGCGCAACCCATTATCGCGCAACACTTTCAGCGTATCGCGTGGCACATTCGCCTTGGCATTGCATGACCAGGTGACGCCCAATTTGCCCAGTTCGCGGGCAATCGCCTCGGCGCGCGGCAGATTATCGGTGAAGGTATCGTCGTCGAAAAATAATTCCTTCATTTGCGGGAAATCGCGCTGGATTTGCCTGACTTCGGCAATCACATGCTCGACCGAGCGGGTCCGGTAGCGATGCCCGCCCACCGTTTGCGGCCAGAGGCAAAAGGTGCAGCGCGATTTACAGCCGCGCCCGGTATAGAGCGACACATAAGGATGCATCAGATAGCCGATGAAGTAATCCTCCATCCGCAAATCGCGCTTATACACATCCGAAACGAAGGGCAGGCTGTCCATATCTTCGAGCACCGCCCGATCTTTGTTATGGATGATCGCACCGGTTGCGTCGCGATAGGAAATCCCGTCGACCGTCGTGAAATCGTGGCCCTCGGCAATGTCCTTGATGGTGAAATCGAACTCGTTGCGCGCGACGAAATCGACCGGCGCGGCGCGTTCCAGGCTTTCCTGCGCCTGCACCGCGACCTTGGCGCCGATCATGCCGATCAGCACGCGCGGATTCTGTTCCTTGATCCGTGCCGCGACCTTCACGTCATTGGTGAAGGAGGGCGTCGAGGTGTGGATAATCACCAAGTCAGCCGCGTTTGAATGGGGCAACACATCCGCCATGGTCAGGCCGGCGGGTGGGGCGTCGATCAATTTCGAGCCTGGGATCAGCGCCGCGGGCTGGGCTAACCAGGTCGGAAACCAGAAAGAGCGGATTTCCCGCTTGGCCTGATAGCGCGAACCGGCGCCCCCATCGAACCCATCAAATGACGGGGGTTGCAAAAACAAGGTTTTCATCATCGCATTCATCCTCTTTCGATCATCCCGGGCACAATCGGGCCCGAGCGCGCATCCCTGCTCGAGCACAATCCCCTGATCGCGCATTCCGATATCCCATGGCATATTGGGCGCGAAGCTGCAAAATCTATCTGTCAGCCCGCGTCAATTTTCGCCCGCCCCGAATCCGCCTGCATCACCGCACCACGCCACTCGACCCGATCGCCAAAAAAACTCGCAACGAACAAGGCCGCGCTCAGGCAATCACTGACCATTAACGACCAGGGTGTCGCCAGATGCCGCACCCGCAATGCCGTCTCAAGCCATCGCGCCACCCCATAGCGGAGCAGCAATGCAAATCCAAAACCAATCAGCCCCAGCGTGCTGAACCCGCCCAGCACCAGCGCCATTCCGGCCCAGAACAAGGGAAATTGCAGCACGACCCCGAAATACGCCACCGGCACCAGGCCGCGAATGGTTCGCGCCCAGCGCAGCCGATGAGCCCATAAATCGCGAAAGAGTGTTTCCACCACCCCGGTCGCGGGGATCACCGGCGCAAAGGCGATCTGGTATCCCAACGCGCGAACCCGTTGGCCCAGCACATTATCATCGGCTAAATGCTCAACCAGCGCGGTCAGCCCGCCCGCTTGCGCCAAGGTCGTGCGCCGCAGCGCCATGGTGGCACCCAGGCAATCCTGCCGCCCCAGCTGGCGCGCCAGCGCCGCCGCTGGCAGAAATCCATGATTAATTTGCGCAACACCAAGCCGCGCCGCCAGATTTTCGCCCCCCGCCAACCCGGTATAGAGCGTGGTCACCAAGCCGATATCGGGCGCCTGCAACGCTGTGACCACCGCGCGCCCATACTGCGCGGGAACATGCATATCCGCATCGGCGACCAGCAAAATATCATGCCGCGCCGCAGGCAGCATATTGATCAAATTGCCAATTTTGCGGTTCTTGCCATGCAGCGTGGCATTGACCACCACCGCGACGTCAATATGGGGGTAGCGTCGTCGCAATCGTTCCAGCACCACCAGCGCCGGATCATTGGCGTCGGCCACCCCGAACACCAGTTGCAATAGCGGATAATCCAGGACGAACCAGGATTCGAGAGCCAGATCGAGCAATATGTCCGCCCCATGCAGCGGTTTCAGCACGCTCAGAGGCGGCCAGTCGGCTAAGGCTGTTGCAGGCTGATGCGTAACCTTGGCCGCGCATAATGCCCCGGTCGCCTGCTGCGCCAGCCCGAAAGCGGCGAGCAACGCTGCTGCGCCTGCGAGCAGCGCCGTCATGATCAGCTTACCGTGATGGCGCCGCCGGAGAGCGTATCAAGTTTTTTACGCAAGGCGGCAATCAGTTTCGTGGCAGAACCCGGCGCGACCAACCCGCTGAAATCCGATCGCTGCACCGCAACTTTGCTAATGGTGCCTTCGAACAAAACATCGGTAATCCGCCATGTGCCATCAGTGGGTGTCAGCACATAGTCCAGCGCAATCGGCTGACCGCTTTTGGGCACTAAATGGGTGGTTACCACCCGGCGCGGCCCGGAGACCTTAACCCGCTTGCTGACCGTGAAACGCTGACCATTATAGCCGTCGAAACTTTTGACATAGGTGGCAACCGTGTAGGCGGCAAACAGACGCTGTAAGGTCGCTTGCTGCGCCTTGGGCACTTGCGGCCAGAGCAGCCCGACCGAATTTGATAAAATCAAGTTCAGGTCATAGGTTTTGGTCACAACCGGCATCAGCGTGTCATAGCGTTGCTTGAACGACGCGTGTTTGCTGCCTTGCTGCATTAACGCGATCAAGGCCGCATTGAGCCGTGTCACCGGCGCAATCACCGCCTGATCCCCCGCAACACCGCTCGCGGCCCACCCGGCAACCGGCGTCGTCAAGCCCACCAAACCCAAGCCGGCCACACTGGCGGTCAGTATTGCGCGTCTATCCATGGCTGCATTCCACCAGGTTACTGCGCCGAAAACGCGACCGGGCTGGGGCGCTGTTGCGACGCATGGTTAACTTTCAGCGCCTCAAGCGCATGGGTTACAATATCATGCGCGGTCATCTTGACTTCAATAAGCTGCGCCGCTGGCGTGTCATGGTCGATAAACCGGTCCGGCAGCGTCATCGGGCGGAACTTCAACCCGCGATCAAACGCGCCGCTCCACGCCAAATGATGCGCCACCGCCGAGGCAAACCCGCCAATCGCGCCGTCTTCAATGGTGATCAGCACCTCATGATGCCGGGCTAATTGATCCAGCAGCGCGGTATCCAGCGGCTTCATGAAGCGCGCATCGGCAACCGTTGCCGAAAAGCCACGGGCGGCTAATTCGTCAGCGGCCTTCAAGCCATCATGCAGACGCGGCCCGAAACAGAGAATCGCGACATTATTACCCTCGCGTAAAACCCGGCCCTTGCCGAGCGTCCAGGGGGTGCCGCGCGCGGGGAGCGTCAAGCCGATGCCTTCGCCGCGCGGATAGCGGAATGCCGAGGGACGATCATTAATAATCGCAGCCGTGGCCACGCAATCGAACAATTCGACCTCATCGGCCGGCGCCATGATCACCATGCCGGGCAGGCAGCCCAGATAGGCCAGATCATACACGCCCGCATGGGTCGCCCCATCGGCGCCGACCATCCCGGCCCGGTCCATGGCAAAGCGCACCGGCAAATGCTGCAAGGCCACGTCATGCACCACCTGATCATAGCCGCGCTGCAAAAACGTCGAATAAATCGCGCAAAATGGCGCCAGCCCTTCGGTCGCCATGCCTGCCGCAAAGGTCACCGCATGCTGCTCGGCAATACCGACATCGAAGGTTCGTTCGGGGAATTTTTTGGCAAACGCATCAAGCCCGGTGCCGCTCGGCATCGCGGCGGTCACCGCGACAATTTGCGGGTTGGCCTGCGCCTCGGCAATCAACGCCTGGGCGAAAACCTTGGTATAGGAGGGTGGACCCGGCGGTGCCTTGGCTTGCTCGCCGGTAACCACATTAAATTTCGATACACCGTGATATTTATCCGCCGAGGCTTCGGCAGGCGCGTAGCCTTTGCCTTTTTGGGTGACCACATGCAGCAAAATCGGCTCATCGCCGTCGCCGTCGCGCAAATTGCGCAAGACTGGCAGTAAATGCTCCATATTATGTCCGTCGATTGGCCCGACATAATAAAAGCCCAACTCCTCGAACAAGGTGCCGCCGGTCAAAATCCCGCGCGCATATTCCTCTGCCCGCCGCGCCGTCCGCTCGATTGGGCGCGGGAATCGCTTGGCCATTCGCACCGCGAAATCGCGCAACGATAAAAAGCTGCGCGAGGAAATCAGCCGCGACAAATAGGCGCTCATCGCCCCCACCGGCGGCGCGATCGACATGTCATTATCGTTGAGCACCACGATCAGCCGCGATTTGCTGGCCCCGGCATTATTCATCGCTTCATAGGCCATGCCGGCGCTCATCGCGCCATCGCCGATCACCGCGATCACATTGCGCTTGGGGTCCTCGCTTTTCAAATCCCGCGCCACGGCCATGCCTAACCCTGCGGAAATCGAGGTGGAGGAATGCGCCGCGCCGAACGGATCATACTCGCTCTCGCTGCGCCGGGTGAAGCCGGACAAGCCGCCCGGCTGGCGCAGGGTGCGAATCCGATCACGCCGTCCGGTCAGGATTTTATGCGGGTAGGCCTGATGCCCGACATCCCAGATCAACCGGTCGCGCGGGGTGTCGAACACCGCATGGATCGCCACCGTCAACTCCACCACGCCCAGCGATGCGCCGAGATGCCCGCCGGTCGTCGCCACCGTATCGATGGTTTCGGCGCGCAATTCATCGGCCAATTGCTTGAGCTGATCGGTGGAAAAATTCCGTAAATCAGCCGGTATTTTAACCCGATCGAGCAGCGGCGTGCGCGGGGTCATTGCGGCATCCTCAGCGCACCGACTGCGTGGGCACCAGCGACCGATTTTTCATGGATCATCATAACCAAACTCCGACTTGCTACGGTATGCCGACGGTTCCGACCGACAACCGCGTCCAGGCAATACAACTTTATCTTTCCCCTATATAAGACAGTTTCGCTGATGAAAACAGTCATGCCCCCACCATCGCGAGCCCGCGCCACCCTGCATTGCAGCGCCCGCGCGCAATTTCGCCCTTGCGGAGAGCCAGTCCCATGACTTATTGACCATATTGGTATATTACCCGTCAGGAATGCAAATTCCCGATGCGGGTGCGCGCACCGTGAATTCGTGACGATAGCAACGGCGAAAGGTCGATATAGCGATGGATTATCCCACCATGCCGCCCCACCAGCCAACCGCCGGGGCCCAAACCCCGACGCGCGCCCTCAAAGTCGTGCTCGCCCAACCGCGCGGTTTTTGCGCAGGCGTTGAACGCGCCATCGACATTGTCGAGCGCGCCTTGGTCAAATTCGGCCCGCCGATTTATGTGCGTCACGAAATCGTGCATAATCGGCATGTGGTCGAGGATTTGCGCTCGCGTGGTGCGGTGTTCGTTGATGAACTTTCCGAGGTGCCCGAGGGCGCGATCACCGTTTTCTCTGCCCATGGTGTGGCGCGCATCGTCCAGCGCGCCGCTGCCGACCGCGACCTGCCGGTGATCGATGCGACCTGCCCGCTGGTCGCCAAGGTCCATGCCGAAGGCCGTCGCTATGCCGGGCAGGGGCGGGAAATCGTGCTGATCGGCCATGCTGGCCATGCCGAGGTTGAAGGCACCATCGGCCAGATCGATGGCACGGTCTATCTGGTGCAAACCGTCGCCGATGTCGCGACCCTCAGCGTGCGCGATCCTGATAAATTGGCTTATATTACCCAGACCACCTTGTCGGTCGATGACACGCGCGGCATCATCACCGCCCTGCAAGCGCGCTTTCCCTCGATCAACGGGCCGGATGTGCGCGATATTTGCTATGCCACCCAAAATCGCCAGGAAGCGGTGCGGCATTTGGCCGAGCAGGTCGATCTGATCCTCGTCGTTGGCAGCCGCAACTCGTCCAATTCCAACCGGCTGCGCGAAATTGGTGCCGATCTCGGCCTGCCCTCTTATCTGATCGATGACGCGGACCATCTGAAAGCTGAATGGTTCGAGGGCATCAACCGCGTCGGTGTCACTGCGGGCGCCTCGGCGCCGGAAGTGCTGGTGCGCGGCGTGCTCGATGGGCTGCGCCAGTTCGGCACGGTCGAAATCGAAACCTTGCCCGGCACGCCGGAGGATGTTCGCTTCAAGCTGCCGGCCGAAGTGGCCGACGTCTAATCGATTATTTTTGATCTCATCAAGGAGTTACCCATGGCGGTTCCGCTCAATCAGGCGATCAAGGTCGGCGCCTATGTGCTCAAGCAGCATCTGACCGGTCGCAAGCGTTACCCGCTGGTGTTGATGCTGGAGCCGTTGTTCCGCTGCAATCTGGCTTGTTCAGGCTGCGGCAAAATCGACTATCCGGCGCCGATTCTCAATCAGCGCCTGTCGGTTGCGGATTCGCTCACCGCTGTTGATGAATGCGGCGCGCCGGTCGTCGCCATCGCCGGCGGCGAGCCGTTGCTGCATAAGGAAATGCCGGAAATCGTCGAGAAAATCCTCGCGCGCGGCAAATTCATCTATCTCTGCACCAATGCGCTGCTGCTTGAGAAAAAAATCGATGATTACAAGCCGCATAAAAACTTCTGCTGGGATATTCATCTGGATGGCGATCAGGGGATGCATGATCACGCGGTCAGCCAGGAGGGCGTCTATGATCGGGCCGTCGCCGCGATCAAGCTCGCCAAGGAAAAGGGCTTCCGGGTCTCGATCAACTGCACCTTGTTCGATGGCACCGATCCGAGCCGCGTCGCCAACTTCCTCGATACGGTCAATGATATTGGCATTGATGGCGTGATGACCTCGCCCGGCTATGCCTATGAGCGCGCGCCGGATCAGGAGCATTTTCTCAACCGTCAACGCACCAAGGAATTGTTCCGCGCGATTTTCCGCGAAGGCAAGCAGCGCAAAGCCCGTGGCATTTCCTGGAAGTTCAACCAATCGCCTTTGTTCCTCGATTTCCTCGCGGGTAACCAGACCTATAAATGCACCCCCTGGGGCAATCCGACGCGCAACGTGTTTGGCTGGCAGCGCCCCTGCTATCTGCTCGGCGAAGGCTATGCCAGTAGCTATAAGGAATTGATGGAAACCACCGATTGGGACAAATACGGCGTCGGCAATTACGAAAAATGCGCCGACTGTATGGTCCATTCGGGTTTCGAAGCGACCGCCGTGGTCGATTCGGTGAAACGCCCTTGGAAAATGGCCAAACTCGCGATCCAGGGGATTCGCACCGAAGGCCCGATGGCCGCCGATATTCCGCTCGATCATCAACGCCCGGCGGATTACGTGTTTTCCAGCCATGTCGATAAAAAGCTCGCCGAACTCCACAAAGCCAAGGCCGAACCGCTCGACGCGGCGGAGTAAGCGCGACCCCGTGCCGATCCGCCGATCAGCCGATCGGCGCGGGATGATCGCTCGGCGCCACGCCGATTTTCCGCGCCCGCCTTTTACCAAAGCCGGTCAGCGCCAAATAAATCACCGGTGTGGTGTATAAGGTCAGCGCCTGACACACGATCAGCCCGCCAATGACCGCAACCCCCAGCGGGCGGCGCAGCTGATAGCCGGTGCCAAACGATAGAGCGAGCGGTAATGCGCCTAACATCGCGGCGATGGTGGTCATCATGATCGGTCGAAACCGCTCAGCACAGGCGGCAATGATCGCCTCACGTGGGGTAAATCCCCGCACCCGCTCCGCCTCTAACGCGAAATCCACCAGCATAATGCCGTTCTTTTTGACAATGCCCATGAGCAGGAAAATTCCGATAATCCCGATCACCGATAGCGGAATCCCGGTGATCAGCAACGCCAGCAACGCGCCGACGCCGGCAGAGGGCAGGGTGGATAATATCGTCAGCGGCTGGGTCAGGCTCTCATAGAGCACGCCCAACACAATATAAATCGCGACCAACGCCGCCAGAATCAGCATCGGCTCCTGCTGCAAGGATTTCAAAAAATACTTGGCATTGCCGCCAAACTTGATCCGCACCCCCGGCGGCAACGCCAGTCGCGCCACGGCCGATTTCACCTCGGTCACCGCCGCCCCCAGCGTTCCCCCGGGCTTGACGTTGAAACTAATCGTGCCCGCAGGCAGGCCACCGACATGCGTTACTGATAAAGGTGCCACGCTGCGCGTCACCTGCACCACCGCGCGTAGTGGCACTGGCCCGGCTTTGCCGGCGACGAAACTATGATCCAAATCCACCGGCGATTGATCAAGCCCAGCAGGCAATTTCAATATTACGGTATATTGGTTGGTATTCTGATAAATCCGCGAAATTTGCCGCTGCGCGTAGCCATTGGCCAAAGCGCCATCAATCGCCGCGACACTTACCCCCAGCCGCGCCGCCGCCCGCCGATCGATACTCAGCTCAATCTCGGTCTGCGCCTTATTCTGATCGCTGGTCACCGTGTTGATCCCCGGCAATTTGCGCAGCCGCTTGACAATGGTCGAGGTTACCGCTTGCAATATCCCGACCGAGGGCGAGAGCACCGAAAAACTATACTCGCCGCCATTATTTTGGCCACCGATAAATAAATCCTGCGCGACCTGTAATTGCGTGTTAATTCCAGCAATTTTAGCAAGCTGGGGCCTGAGTGCCGCGATCACTGCGGTTCCCGAGGGCCGCTGCGAGCGCGGCTTTAATCCAATAAACATATGGCCGCGATTGGCGGTGGAAAATCCATTCGCCACCCCTACCCGCGAGCTGATTGAG
This sequence comes from Pseudomonadota bacterium, assembly GCA_021828605.1. The sequence goes on from JAJZEG010000397.1 coordinate 21,668, forward strand.
GAGATCGCCGGATCAGCCAGAATCACCTTCACCACCCGTGCTTGCAAGCGCTGCATGCGTGCAAACGACACATTCGGTGCTGCCACCGTCTGGCCGATCACCAGCCCGGTATCCTCCTCGGGCAATAATGATTTCGGCACTTTGATGTATAAAAAAATCGTCAGCGCAATGGTCAGGAAAAATCCCACTAACAATAAAGTGCGCTGCGCCAAGGCCCAGTCCAGACTGCGCAAATACGCAGCCAATGTCCGCCGATAGGCTTGATCGATCCGCTGGGCGAACCGGCGATCATGGTCCAGTTTCGGCGTGCGCCCCATGAAATGCGCGCATACCATCGGGGTGACGGTCAGCGACACCACGCCCGAAATCGCAATCGCGACCGACATGGTCATCGCAAACTCATAGAATAATCCGCCAATGATCCCGCCCATCAGCGTCATCGGCAAAAACACCACGATCAACGACACCGTGATCGAGAACACGGTAAAGCCAATTTGCCGCGAGCCGCGCAGCGCCGCCTCAATCCCGGTATAACCCTGCTCATGCTGGGTCACGATATTTTCGATCATCACGATCGCATCATCGACCACAAAGCCCACACAAATGGTCAAGGCCAGGAGTGAAAAATTATCGAGCGAAAATCCAAGCGCCCACATCGCGGCTAACGTCCCCGACAGCGAGAGCGGCACCGTCACCCCCGCCGCAATCGTTGGTGTCAGGCGGCGCATGAACAAAGTCACCACCCCCAACACTAACAAAATCGTAATCAAAATCGTGTATTGAATATCATTAACGCTGGCGCGGATGGTCGTTGTGCGATCCGTCAGCACCCGCAAACGCATCCCCGGCGGAATGAACCGGCGCAATTCCGGCAATAGCCGCTTCACCCCATCAGCGGTCGCAATCACATTGGCCGAGGCGGTTTTGGTGACGGCCAGCACCAAGCCCGGTTTGCCATTCACCGTGCCCGATACTTGAGTATTAGAAACCCCATTGATCACCGATGCCACATCGCCCAGCGTCAATACCGCCTTGTTGTCAGCCTTGAGCACCAGCTTGCGATATTGCGAGGCCCGGCTGATCTGCCCATTAATCGAAATCACATGCGCCCGGTTCGGCCCTTCGATTACCCCCAATGGCGACAAATTATTCGCGAGCTTCACCGCATTATACACATCATTCGCGGTCAATCCCGCTGCCGCCAGAGCTTGCGGATGCAGCCGGATGCGCACGGCGGGCGATTCACCGCCGAACAAATCAACCTGCGCCACGCCTGGAACTTGCGAAAGCCGCTGCACCAGCACCGTATTCGCCACATCATAGGTTTGTGCCAATGACGCCGTTTTGGAGGTGAGCGCCATGGTCAATACCGGCCGCGCCGCCGGATTGAATTCGCGGTAATAAGGTCGGCTCGGCATGTCCGAGGGCAGGTTCGGCAAGGCCGCATTGATCGCCGCCTGCACCGCATGCGCATCGGCATTGATTTTGGTATTGGTGCTGAATAGCAGCACCACCGAACTGCTGCCCACCGAACTAACAGAATCAACCTCGTCAGCACCTGGAATAATGCCAAGCGTATGTTCGAGCGGTGCCGCCACCGTGCTCGCCATGGTTTGCGGATCAGCGCCCGGTTCGGAGGCAAACACCACAATCGCCGGCACCGCAATGCTCGGCAGCGGTGCGACGGGCAATAATCGATAGGCCAGCCCGCCCGACAGCAAAATCGCTAAAGCGAGCAGTCCGGTCGCAATCGGACGCCGGATGAAGGGCGCCGAAAAATTCACGGATGCGCCGCCGCTTCGCTCGGCATCGGGCGAGGACGGTGGCGCACCCGATCCATCGCCAAATAAACCACCGGCGTGGTAAACAAGGTCAGCACCTGGCTCAACAGCAACCCACCAATAATGGTAATGCCCAAAGGTGCGCGCAGTGCCGCACCCGCACCACCCTCTAACACGAGCGGTATCGCGCCAAACAAGGCCGCCATCGAGGTCATCATAATCGGGCGAAACCGCAGCAACGCCGCTTCGGTAATCGCCGCCACCGGATCAAGCCCGCGCGTCCGCTCCGCTTCGATTGCGAAATCCACCATGATAATGCCGTTCTTTTTGACAATCCCCATCAACAGCACCACGCCCACCAACGCGACCAGGGTGAACTGGCTGCCGGTTACCATCAGCGCCAGCATCGCCCCGATCCCCGCCGATGGCAGCGTCGAGAGAATGGTCACCGGATGGATCGTGCTTTCATAAAGCACGCCGAGCACGATATAAATCACCACAATCGCGGCAAGGATCAGCCAAGGTTCCTCGCTCAGCGACGATTGAAACTGCGCCGCAGCGCCACTATACGCGCCGCTGATGCCCGGCGGCACCGCGAGCCTGCGCTGCACCTTGGCGATGGCCGCTTCCGCCGCACCGAGCGAGACACCCGGCGCCAAATTGAAGCTGAGCGTGACCGCCGGAAATTGATCCTCCCGGTAAATCGCCAAGGGCGCTCTGATTTCCGTGATATGCGCGATCTGACCCAGCGGCACTTGCGGCGTTGCCGAACTCGCAGCACTCGTATTGGTCAAAATCGTTGATCCGCTCACCGCCGAACCCGGGCCGACCGCCGTGCTACCCGCCGCACTATTGATCGAGCCGGTCGGTAAAAAAATGTTAGATAACGCCGCAGGCGAGGTAACAAAGCGCGGGTTGAGTCCCAACACCACCCGATATTGCGCGTTCTGGGCGTAAATCGTTGAAATTTGCCGCTGACCAAACGCGTCATAGAGCGCATTCTCCACCGCCACCATGCTGATCCCCAACCGGGAGGCGACGGTGCGATGCACATTAACGAAGGTTTCCAAACCTTGGTTCTGCTGATCGCTGACCACATCGCGCAGTTGCGGCAACGCCGTCATCGCTGCGGCAATCCGCCCGGCCCAATGGGACAATTCCGCCTGATTAGTATCGGTCAAAGTATATTGATATTGCGCCGGTGATACCCGCGATGACAGGGTAATATCCTGCACCGGTTGCATGTAAAACCGCAAACCGGCAACGCCCTGCAAGGCTTTATGCAACTGAGCCATCACCCGAGGCAGAGCAACGCGCTGGCCAATCGGCTTGAGCACGATGCTCAACCGCCCGGTATTGGGCGTCGGATTGGTTGCACCACTGCCTAAGAGCGAGGATACGCCCGCCACCGCCTTGTTGGCGCGAATAATGTCAATCGCCTGGCGTTGTAAAGCTGACATCGCCGATAGCGATGCGCTTTGTGCGCCCTGGGTCACGGCAATGATCTCGCCGGTATCCTCCTGGGGCAATAGTGATTTAGGAATAAGAATATACATCATCAGTGTGATGGCCACGGTCGCGGCGAACAGCAGCAGCATCAGCCCTTGATGCGCGAGGCTCCAACTCAGTCCGCGCGCATAGCTGCGCCGCACCCGTTCCAGCGTGGCCTCGGCTGAACGCGCCACCCGCCCCGGATGCGATTCCGCCGCCGAGCGCAGCAAGCGGCCACTCATCATGGGCGTCAAGGTTAGTGAAATTGCCGCCGAAATCACCACCGCAACCGCCAAGGTCACCGCAAATTCGCTGAACAGCCGCCCAATCACGCCGGGCATGAATAAGAGCGGAATAAACACCGCAATCAGCGATACCGTTAGCGACACAATGGTAAAGCCGATCTGCCGCGAGCCCAGATAGGCCGCGCGCAAAGGCGGTTCTCCCGCCTCGATATAGCGCACGATATTCTCGATCATCACAATCGCATCATCGACCACGAAGCCCGAGGCGACGGTGAGCGCCATCAGCGATAAATTATCAAGCTGATAGCCCAGAGCATGCATCACCGCGAAGGTCGCGATAATCGATAACGGCAAGGCCACCGCCGGGATCAGCACCGCCCGTGGATTAGGCAGAAACAAAAATATTACCAAAACCACCAACAAGGCCGAAATCAGCAAGGTGATTTGCACATCCTGCACCGACGCCTTGATGGTCGCGGTGCGGTTCGCCACGATCGCGACGCGCACTCCGGCGGGCAAAGCCGCCTTGATCGATGAGATCGTCGATTGCAGCCGGGCAACCGTCGCCACAATATTGGCTCCAGGCTGGCGCTGGATTTTCAATAAGACCGCCGGAATCCCGTTATAGCTCGCCAGGATTTGATTATTCTCCAGCCCATCGCGCACCGAACCGACCGCACTGAGCAGCACCGGCGCGCCAGACCGATAGGCGATGATGACCGAGCGATAATCGCGTGCCGCAGCAAGCTGATCATTCGCCCCCAGCGCATAGGCTTGATTTTTGCCATCAAAACCACCCTTGGCGCCGTTCTGATTGGCATTGGCAATCGCGTTGCGCACATCTTCAAGCGATAATCCGTAGGCAGCAAGCCGCGCCGGGTTGATCTCGATGCGCACCGCCCGGCGCATATCCCCCTCGATGGTGACCAACCCGACCCCGCGCACCTGCGATAATTTTTGCAGCAACAAAGTCTGCGCGGCATTGGCGATCTGATCGATCGGCACCGTCTTCGAGGTCAGCGCCAGGGTCAAAATCGGCGCATCCGCCGGATTAACCTCATTATAGACCGGCGGATATTGCAAATTCGGCGGCAGCGTGCCCGAGGCGGCATTGATCGCGGCCTGCACATCCTGCGCCGCCGTATCCATGTTCAACTG
>JAJZEG010000067.1 GCA_021828605.1 Pseudomonadota bacterium
CCACCGCGGGGTGGAGCAGCCCGGTAGCTCGTCAGGCTCATAACCTGAAGGTCGCACGTTCAAATCGTGCCCCCGCAACCAAATTCATTCGCGCAGATAGAATAAACGCGGAACCGTCCACCGCAGCACCCCGCGATTGGGTCGCACTCGCGCCTTCCCTCGTTTTTAACCGAGTGCGTTGATAGAATTGACGCGGCAAGCGCCGGGCAAGGTGAGCCGTGCTGAGCATGCGATTTGGAAAAACCGGGCGATTTAAGCGCCCGGTCAGGGGGAGGGTATTACGACCGGATAATGCGGACGGCCTTCCGACGGCGGGCGAGCACCAATAGACCGATGACGCCTGTTAGGAGCAGCGCGAAGCTTCCGGGCTCTGGAACCGCGACCTCGGTGATGACTGTGCCCCAATTATTGTTAGCGATTGGGTATTCTTGGAACAGCCAGAAATAATTCTGATTGTTTACGTCTGGGGCGGTCCATGAATAATCGCCCCAGCGAACCAGGCCGTTCTTACCCGCCAGATCGTAATTACTGGCGAGGCCACTGAACAATAATGACGGGGTATTGCAGGAACCACTAATCACCGAGCAGACCGTGCCGTAATCGCTGATATTATTGGAGCTTCCTGATCCGTTAAAGCCCAGCACGAACGTGCCGCTGGCATTGCCGGAAATCGACGCGTAGGTCAGATCCTGGTTTGCCAGTGATACGAAGCCAGAATTGATCAGCGCATCGGAGGTGGCGTTCAGCACCGCCCATTGGATCTGATCGCGGGGCCCATTCAGCACTGCATTGGTCGTGTAGATATAATTGCCCGCCTGATACGCGCCGGAGCTGAGCCGGTTGTCGCCGCCATCATAGGGTGTTCCGCCCGGCTGGGTGGGGGTTTGCGGCAAAGCCCCGCTGAAATTGCTCCCGCTGATCAGGTTCAGCGACGCTGCAGAGCCCTGGTTTTGGGTGATGGTCGAGGCGAACAAACCCGGAGCGTTAAAATTGGTGCTGAGGATTGTGGTGGTATTGCCCGCTGCCGTCGAGGTCACGGCTTCCGGCGTGAACCCGAACTGGCCGGTATTATTGTTAAAATAGCTGATGTTACTCAAACTGGAGGTCCCGCTCAGCAATTGTGCCTTCGGGATCGAGATGACCGACGAGTTTACATAGTTGCCACTGGCATTAAAATTATTTGAAGATAGCGTGACCGCCCCATTATTGATGCCCAATGTTGGGAAATCCGCGAATACGCCGGTGGGCGCCGGGATCGAATACCCAACGAACCCATCCAGCGGGTTTTGGTTTTTGGATACGGCCAGCACAAAGGTATTATTCGTGGCATTCTGCACGGTGATGGCGCTTGAATACCAGCGTTGTGTGGTTGGATCGAAAATAATCCGTGGGTCCGAAATGTCGGGATTAGTTGAGGCACCCGGGTTCACCCCCAGACTCGTATAGAAACTATTGAGCGAGACGGCAGGGGTCGCGAGTTGGCCGGACTGCGTGTAAATGGAAAACTGTTCGTTGACCATTTGCGCCACATACCCTCCGCCGACAGCGCCACCCATATCGGGCGGAATAAAGCCGCCACCCAACGCGCTGGAGCTTGCGAAGCTTGCCCCCTGAAACTGGCGGAGGGTGTAAAGGCTGAGCGCAGGGGGCGATGCCATGGCCAGCCCCGTCGATACGGCCATCAATAGGGCCGAAGCGACCGTGAGCTTGGCCGGGCTGAGCCGGCCGGCAAAAGCGGGTGCGGTGTTCCGATGGGTCATCGGATGACGATCACGGATTGACATTGATGTCGCCTCTCTTTGAAATAGGTCGGGCAATTCTTGAACGTTACATGACACAGCAAAATTAATGCCAAATAATTTTCCATTTTTATTCAATCAGATAGTGAGGTCTGCGCATCATGACTGTAAAAAATCCCGACGCTGCGATCGATGATTATGTCGCGTGTACATGCCGGTTTAGGAATGCGCGTTAGGCTTGCCATTCTAGCCGAAACTTGGTTGGGTAACGCATGGACACATCAGCAGCGATCCGTTTCACCGATGTCACCGCGGCGACCCCAAACCATGACAGTCTTGCCCGCGAGTATGCTGCGATCAATGCTTTGTTCGATGATGGCGAGATCGCTGAGGCAGCCGCGCGGTTTGACCGGGCGCGGCGTGCGGTTGGCACGTGGTCGGCGCTGGTCGATCTGGCGTTCAATCAGAATACGACCGATCACGCCGCGCAACAGGCTCTGGATTATCGTGATGAGTTTATGCCGGTGATCACCAATGCCGTGACCGCTTTCAAACAACGGATGCTGGCCTATGAGGATCGTAATGTGATTATTCGGGTGGTCGGGGCGCATGCGGTGGCCTTATGGGAGGTCGATATTTCGACATTCCGCCCCGAACTCGAGGCCGATCTGATCGACGAGGCAAAGCTGAGCGCCGAGTACACTGCACTGAATGCGGCGGCAGTATTTGACATTCAGGGTCAATCGGTTAGTTTCGAAGGTCTTGCGCCGTTCGCACAAAATCGTGATCGGGCGATCCGGCATGAAGCGGCGACGCAACAATGGGCCTATTATCAGGCACACGGCGAACGCTATGACGCGATTTTTGACCAGCTCGTCCAGAAGCGTCACGCCATGGCGCTCAAACTGGGATTCGAAAACTTTACTGAATTAGCCTATCGCCATTTGCGGCGCCTTGATTATCGGCCCGCCGATGTTGCCCGCTATCGGGACGCCATCGCGTCGCATGTCACGCCTCTGGTCGCTGATATGTTGGAGCGTCGGCGCGAAACCTTTGGCTGGGACCGGCTGATGGCCTGGGACGAACCGCTGGTCGACCCCGCAGGCAACCCGGCGCCGGTTGCCGGTAACGGGGCGTTATTGCACGGTCTTCGATCCATGTATGATCAGATGAATCCCGAGATCGCGACATTTTATCGCTCGCTGAGCGAGAACGGATTTCTTGATATTGACCTGCGGTCTCATAAGGCCGGAGGCGGCTTTTGCACATCGTTTCCCACGCATGGCATGCCATTCGTGTTCGGCAGCTTCAGCGGCACCTATGATGACATTGATTTGATGACGCATGAAATGGGTCATGCGTTTCAGTCCTACGCCAGTCGTGATCTGCCGGGTTATGATTATTTGGACCCCACAGCGGAAACTGCCGAGATCCACTCGATGAGTTTCGAGTTTTTATCATACAAGTTCGCCGGGCTTCTGGTCGGCGATGGTGCGGCGGATCGATACCGCAGGGTGCATCTGACCCAGGCCATGGCTCGCCTGCCGATGATGGCATGCTTCGATCATTTTCAGCATGAGGTTTACGCCAAGCCCGAGTCAACGCCTGCGCAACGCCACGCACTCTGGCGTGACCTCGAACAGCATTACATGCCGTGGCGCGATTGGGGCGATCTGACCCATCCGGCCAAAGGCGGTGCCTGGCAGCGCCAACTTCATGTGTATTTGATCCCGTTTTATATGATCGACTATGCGCTGGCCCAGTGCTGCGCCCTGCAATTCTGGACCCGGTCCCGGCAGAATTACGACCAGGCTCTCGCCGATTATATCGCGCTCTGTCGGCGCGGCGGCTCGGCGCCCTTTCTGGAGCTGGTCAAGTCCGCAGGCCTGACCTCGCCCTTCGAGCCGGGCGCTTTGGAAGCATCGGTAGCCGAGGTGCGGAATTTTTTGCGCTGATTGAAATGGCGCGCCAAAGTATGAGCAGAGTGCTTCTCCTCCTGTGAGAAATACTCTAGCCGCACAGTAAAAATCTCCCCACGCCTTGCGGAGTTGAGGCAAGGACTTAACTTGACTTCGCTCAACTTTCCGCCGACGCTCATCATCGGAAATTTGGAGTCAGTCACCATGTCTCGTTTTACGTTGACCATCGTTCTGGGCGTCGGCATCGTTTTTGCGGGGGCCGCTCCGGCATTCGCGCAAACGACGAATGTCGCGCGCCCAGGGGCCGTTTCGACGAAGGCCGTTCAACTCTCCAAAATCAGTTCGCATATCGATAAACTTCGCAATGAGCTTAAAATCACGCCCGCTCAACAACCGCAATGGCATGCGCTCGCAGGCGTAATGCGGCAGAACGCCTCCCAGATGAACACGCTTTATCAACAACGCACCCGGAACGCCGACAAGATGAACGCGGTGCAAATACTTAAATCGTACCGTGATTTCACCAGCATCCACTTGAAGGCCCTTAACCAGTTGATCCCGGTATTTACCAAATTTTATGCCGTTCTTTCACCGGCCCAGAAGAAAACTGCTGATGAAATGTTTGAGAACCGTGTTGCCGCTTTGAGCGGCGCCAAAAAGGCTCAGTAATGAAAAACTGGATCACTTTCGGTTCGATGATCGGGGTCGCGTTTATTTTGACCCTCAACATCGCGGGCGCTGATCAGCACCGGCAGGATGGACGGCATCAGCATTTCCAGCGCAATCAAAACCGTGGCCAACGACCGCCATGGGGTCGTCCAGGGTATTATCATTCCCAGCGCCAACAAGGCCGCCGACGCGCTTGGGCTCAACATCAATATGGCGAGCCGTATCGCAACCAGTATGGCAATCAGTACGGTAGCCCATACGGTTATTATCCCCAACCCCCCGTCGTTTATGCCCCGCCCCCACCCCCGCCAGGACTCAATTTCTTTTTTGGTATCGGCAACGGCCCGCGGCCATAATTGTCGCCCGGCTCAAACACGGAGGGCGCGCTCGTCGCTCGCTTGGTTTTCAGCCGGGATTTTACGATCCAGGAACGGTGATGATGGCGTCGCCATCCTTGCGAATAGTCGGCCATCCGATTGAGCGGATGGCGTTGACTAACGGCGGTGCGGTTCCGGGCCCGATAATGAGGATCTTGACCTGATGCGAGTGGCAATAGGCCGTAAGAGCGTGTTTGAAATTATGCTCGGGGCGTCCGGCGAAAAATGCGCGCACAATGGGTTCGGCCCATTCGTTGAGCGGGGGGTAACCGACATAACCGCCTGATTGGGTGAACCCCATTTTTGCATCGAGTTGCCACGACATATCAGGGCCGTTTTGCCCGAACGGCAGAATGACGATGTTTGCCCCGGACGGCACCAGGCTGGACCAGTTGGCTGCTTGAAAGAGTGGATCGGCTGGCAGGTTCGACCATGTGAACAGAGGGGGATTAGGTAAAAGACATAGATAGGCGACTGTCGCTAACGCCAACTTGATCGCCCTGGATGCGCCGTTGCTCATTGCGATCCAACAACCAACAGCGATGGCGGCGGCGAGCGAAACATACAGGGTAAATCGGATGGGCAGGGCCGATTTGATCAAGGGGAAATATGTAAAAATGATCCAAGGCAGAGGAAGTGCCGTCCGCGTTCCATCAAGATGCAGCCATGGGCCGAGGCTGCATAGAATGAGCAAGAGGATCGACGCGATCAGCCCGCGCGCATAACGGTTCGCGCGCGCCTCCCATGCATAGAGACCCAATATCAGAATTAAAACGCCACCCAAATAGCCCCCCTGCTCGGATGCGCCACCAAGCATCTTTGCTGCGATGCCTGGGAAAAATCCGTGACCAAACCAAGTAACTTGGGTAGGGAGAATGAAATTGAACGGATCTGCAGAGAAATTCGTCGGAGAATTGATGGCGCCTGGAACCCGATCGGCCCCGATCATCAGGTAGTAAAAAAATGGCGATGCCGCGACGGCGCCGAGCATACAGGCACCGATAATTTCGATCGCGAGTCGCCAGAGGTGCCGCCGTGCATGAACGGGTACAGCGACAAAAAACACGGCCCAAACCAGCGCGCCCAATACGCAGAGCGAGGCGAATATCTCTTCGGATATGCCCAGTTCCAACACCAGAGTGACAGCGAGAAGCGGGATGAATAGGCGCGGTGTGATATTCTGGCGGCTCCGTTTCACGACGAGTAAAATGATTAAAGGCACCAGGGCGGTGAAATCGAGATTGAGATGCCCCAGCATTTGACCCAGCTCATAGGACGAAAAGCCGTAGAGGAGTCCAGCAACAAAGCTTGCCGCACTATCACGGGTGATGCTGCGCACGAGGAGAAAGCATGACCATGCGCTCAATGCCGGCGCTAGAAGCGTGAGCGTATTATAGGATGCCGTGGCCCCTGCGAGCAAAGTGAGTGGCGCGGCCAGGAGTGCGAGCGTTGGCACCGAGGTGGCCCATACCGTGTCGAACCCCTGCGGAGACCAAACGAAATGAGTCCAAAACGGATTGAATCCGTGAAGCAGCGCAAACGGCCACCAATTCAGGAACCACATAAAGAGTTCGGGATCGGCAACCCCCACCGCGACGTAGCGGTGAACCCAACTGCCGGTTGATCCGAAGAGGAGGACGGACAGAACAGCATAGGCCGCGAGCGCCGCGCCATTGATCGCCCCTTGTTTGCGATGGGTCATTTACTTATCCATCAGAATCCTCATCGAGCGCCCCGGGTGGGCGATGGCGCGAAGCGGACGGGTAACCCGCCACGAGGTTGATCGCCACAACGCTTCGATCCGTGATTCTGCCGCCGCGCGCTCAGCCTCGATATTTTCCATCTGGCAAGCAAGCGCAGTCATTCGTTGTCGCATCGCCAATAGCTCGTCCCGCGCCCGTAAAATATCTTCTTGCAAATAAAGCTGTTGGCCTAATTCAATCCGCAGCGCCATAATTTCGATAAGCGCATTCTCCCGTTCAGTTTTAAGACTTTGGCCTTCCTGCTGCAAAAAGTCCCGCTCTTGCGAAAGTTGCACTTGGCCAATCGTGGTAAAACGGTCGAACAGGTTGGGGGGTGTATCAAACGCCCCCTCCGGCGCAATGAACGCGTTTTCGAGATAATAATCATTGAGCCCGTCAAAATAGACCCGCCGATAGCCGACATTTTCTAAAAGTGGACCGGCGACATCAGGCCGCCGCACCGGTGTTTCTGGGAAGGTCGCCTCGACTAAAATGACATCGGGGCGAAATCGGCTCCAATCATTCGAGCGAATAACATTGGGCTCGAACCCCTCGACGTCGATTTTGAGCAGATCGATGGCCGGTGGGTTTGTGGCATCGAGTAGATCACGCAGTGTAGTGGTTTTCACAGGATGTTCGATAACATCGAAGCCTTTTGCCCGCGCCCGCGCCGCCTCCTCTGGATCGCAGGTGGAAAGCCCCGTGCCCTTAACCTCAAAAAAGCGCGATTGCCCGTCACTGTCAGAAACGGCGATATTGAGGTTGGTGTCCCGTGGTCGTTCGGCAGCGAGGATTTCGAAAAAACTTTTATTGGGCTCGATATTAATGCCAGACCAGCCGCGATCATAAAGCGCTTTGGTATCGTTCTCAAACAAGGGATGTGCGGCACCGACATCAATGTAGAAGCCAGTTTGTTTGGTACCGAACAGTCGATTGAGCAGAACATCTTCATGATTGGCACTATAAGAAATGAACATACTGGATTGGCTCGACATGCTTACGACACCCCAAGAATTTTTAGACGTTTTGACTGAAGTTTCGCCACAGTGGTGCGGCTATGATGCTGCCGCAAATAGGCTTGCCCGGCCGCAACGAGCGGAGCTGCGCTGCGAGGGTCGGCGCAAAGCTGGCGCATAATCCAGGCGGCATGGGCGATGTCGGGTGCTGCCCATTTCTGCCCTGTGGCAAACGGGTATTCGCCGTCCTTTACCGGAACGAGGTCGTAATCAACCGGAAAGCCGGTTTTTTCGGTGATAAGTTCGCGGCTGGCGGAATAGCCTGTCGCGATCACCGGTTTGCCGAGCAGGATCGCCTCGGCCAGCAACAAGCCAAATCCTTCGCTCCGGTGCAGCGATAACACGGCATCCATCGTTGCGATCAGGCCGAGCGTGTCCATCCGGTTCAAAGTATTATCGAGCAAAATAATATCCGCTTGTCCGTCAATTTCCTGTTTTAAGGCCTCAAATTTTTCCGGCACTAACATGCCATTCATACATTTAATGACGAGGCTGGCCTTGCTGTCGTTGGGGAAGGCCAGTCGAAACGCACGAATCGCCGCTCGCGGATTTTTTCGTTCGATAAACGATAGAAAATCAAACGCAAAAAAGAACAAGAAACGGTCTTCCGGAAGACCAAACCGGGCGCGCGGCAGCGGAGCAGATGGTTGCAAATCGATGGCGACCGGCATGTGGATGACGGGCTTATTGACCCGTCCAGCCAGCGCCTTTTGAATAAAGCGACTCGGCGCCCATATTTCGTCGACAAAATCAAAGGCTGGAAGCCACGCTTCCGGGTATCGGCTGAGTTCCCAGAATGGGATACTGATTTTGAGTGCGGGCTGGCGCAAATGCGCGCGAGTCGCCTCGGCCACCGCGGGCAGTTGATCGGCGTTGACATTGAAAATTTGCACCGGCGCGGTTCCGTGTTCCACCAGCAGCCGTGCGCAGCTTTGATCGTCGCGGACCGATGCCACACCGATCGCAACGTCATACGCTTCGACTTTCAAACCGGTCGCCCCAAGAGTTTGCACAGTCTGCCGCGCGACCTCACCGACGCCACTCGCCGTGCGAAGATAGCCGATGACAGTGATATCCTTGCCCGATGAACTACCCCCTGGCGCTGTGCTCGGCGGCGTGCCGAGAGCACCCAGCTTTGCGGCTTCCGGTTCGATCAAGGGGAGGTCAAGCAGTAGATCTTCTGCTGCATAGAGCAGGTACCATTTGACCAATTCCATCACATGATCGGCGTTAGTCAAATCAAGCCGCGTTTGCAGATGGGGGAATGTTTCATGCAGGAACTTCATGAAATTTGTCGCAATAAACCCAGGCCTCTGCCGCGAAGCACCCGGCCATGGCTCGTGCAGGAAGGCTTCATACGTGAGAAAAGGATCATCCGGCCAAATCTTGTGCCATTGCCGAAACATCTGCCGGATCAGCCCATGAATGAGCGTGCCCGAGGCAAACCGATCATAGGCGTAAGGGATGCCCGAAATGACCTCGAAGCCGTTTTTTTTGAGTGTCGCGGCATAGGCCGAAGTGAGGCGCTCAAGCAGCTCCGGCAGTGCCCCGTCAAAGCGTTTATCATGCTTGGAAAGTCGCTCGGGTCGATTGGGATCGAACCCACTATAGTGAAAAAATGTTAGCGCCGCACCGTCCACCAGCCAGGCGCCATCGTGCATGTCAAACTGGCGTTGCGGCAGGTTCCAGTAAGCGACGTTGAGCGTTGTATCCGGCGAAATATGGGCGTTCGGGGCAAAACCGGGCACCAAATCCATGAATTTCTGATCAACGAAAATCCCTTCAGCCTGTGCATTAATGCATTGATAGCGAAGCCGACGCGCCCACCAGGCAAGGACGCCGCGTGATTCCTCGCCCCGTGCGACACCCAAAAAGCCGAGATTATAGATACCGGCGCGCATGATCGTGATATCGTTTGGATCGAGCGGTTCTTCGCTCGGCGAGCATAAATGGGGGGTCAGAAAAAACGAGGCGCCGTTATTCAGTTTTGAAATAATGGCGTTGAGCGATTGAAATATCTCGATGTCAGGATCGAAGTAGAGAACAATGTCGTATTGGCGTTGGTCAAGCAGATACTGGAACATGAATGGCTTAATCGCCGTATTGAATTCCATCACATCGTAGCGAAAGCTGAACGAAGCGAAATCAGGGATCGGGAGCTGCTGCGCAGTCACCACGGTCCAATCAGGATCGTATAGACCCTCGGTTTCAAGCACATGGTCCGCGAGGCAAAGAAACAAATCCGCATCCGGTTGGTGCCGGCGCACGGAGTCAAAGAATGTTCGCGCACTCGCTAAATAATTGTTAGAACAAATAGTAAAAATAGCCAATCGCGTTGGATGCACTTCGTCGCCAATCATCATGATTTATTTATTCGAAAGTATTATATCAGATAATATTAGTTAATCTTGTGAATTAAAAGTCATGACGATTAGTTCATGCAAGTATTGTTTGACGAGGGCGACACGGGGAGGCCAAGGTCGGCGCCTGGATCGGGTTTGATGGGGGCGATGATCCTGTTGATAGGGGAAACCCGGACCCGGTTTAGGTCACGTCAGGTCAGGGCTTGGGCGCGGACGAGGCGGGCGAAGGTGCCGTTTTCGGCGATGAGGCTGGCGTAGGTGCCGGATTCGATGATTTGACCGTCGCTGAGCACGGCGATGGTATCGGCGTCGCGGACGGTGGCGAGGCGGTGGGCGACGATGAGGGTGGTGCGTCCGGTGCGCAGGCGGGTGAGGGCTTGTTGGACCAGGGCTTCGGATTCGGCGTCGAGGGCGGAGGTGGCTTCGTCGAGCAGGAGGATGCGCGGGTCGCGCAGCAGGGCGCGGGCGATGGCGATGCGTTGGCGTTGTCCGCCGGAGAGGCGCTGGCCGTTCACGCCGACGCGGGTCTCAAAACCTTCGGGCAGGTCGGTGACGAAATGGGCAGCGGCGGCGTGGGCGGCGGCTTCGATGTCGGCGCGGCTGGCATTGGCCTTGCCCATGGCGATGTTCGCGGCGATGGTATCATCGAACAGCAGGGAATCCTGGCCGACATAGGCGATGGCGGCGCGCAGGCTGCTCAGAGTGAGGCGGGTGATATCGATATCATCGATCAGAATGCGCCCGTGTTGGGGCTCATAAAGGCGGGGGATCAGCGCGAGGGCGGTGGATTTTCCGGCACCGGACGGCCCGACCAAAGCGAGGGTGCGGCCCGGTTCGGCGATGAGGCTCAAATCGAGCAGGCCGGGCCGACCATCGGGGTAGGCGTAGCCAACATGCTCGAAGCGAACCTGCCCTGGGCCGTGGGGCAAAGTGAGGGTGCCGGTGGCGGGAGCGGTGGCGGGTTCATCGATCACGCCATAGACCCGGCTCAACCCGGCGAGGCCTTCTTGGATTGCGGCGTTCATGGTGCCGAGCGCGCGGAGCGGGCGTGAGGCGATCAGCAAGGCGGCGACGAAGCCGGTGAAATTACCAATCCCGGCGGCCCCGGCGGCGTTGCGCCAACCCGCGAAACCGATAACGGCGGCGATGGCGACGCCGCCGAGCACTTCGAGCACCGGATCGAGTGCTGCGCGCCCCCGGATCATGCGCAGCAAGGCGGCGTACAAATGATCGAAGGCCTGATCGGCGCGGCGACGTTCGGGCTGTTCAAGCCCATAGGCGCGCACGGTGCGGGCCTGGGCGAAGCTTTCGGTGAGCAGCGAGGCGGTTTCGCCCATACGTTCCTGCATTCCGCCTGAGGCGCGGCGGATCCGTCGGCCGATTTTTTGCACGGGTAGTCCGGCGAGGGGATAGAGCACGGCGGCGATCAGGCTGAGTTGCCAATCGATCCAGACCATGGTGGCGACCAGGCCGATCAGGGTGAAGGCATCGGCGATGCCGTTAACCGCGCGCGACATGGCTTCGCGGATCACGGTGGCATCGGTGGTAAAGCGCGCCGCGAGGGCGGCGGGGGGTTCGCGTTCGAGGCGGGTCAGCTCCGCGCCGGTCAAATGGGCGAACATGGCTGATTGCAGGCGTTTGATGGTGCCGAGCACCACCTGCTGGGTGAGCAGGGTTTGGGCGTATTGGGCGAGCGCTTTCACCAAGGTCACGGCGAGCACGATGGCGGGCACTTGATACAGAATGCGCGGGTCGCGTTTGGCGAACATGGTGAAGGCGCGGTCGATCAAGGCGGGGTATAAAGCGGTGGTGCCTGACATCAGCACGGTGGCGACAATGATCAGCGCGACGCGTCCGCGAAAATGGCGCACATGCTCGCGCCAGAGGCGGCGGAAGAGCGGCAGGGCGGCAGTGGAGGATAAATCAGCCATGGGTCGGGTTGGTCTCACGCATTTGGGCATTGATCAATTCCACCTGCCGCGCGAGGCGGGCGAGCGGCTCGGCGAGGCTGGGCGGCATCGCGGCGCGTGGCGGGGTTGCGGGTGCGGCGTTGTCGAGTTGGCCCGCCAAAAACACGGCCCAGGCGGCGAGGCTGGCTTGATCGCGTGGTGCCGGTTGTGGGCGGGTGAGACGCAGATTGGCCAGCCGACCGGCCATCCGGCGCAAGGCGGCATCGACCACCACGGCGCGGCGAAGCGCGGGATCGCTGCCGCGATGGGGCTCGGCGAGGGCGCGGGCGATGGAGGCTTCTAAATTATTACTGGCTAGACCGGCGGCGCGGCGGGCGGCATCGATGGAAGGGGGCAGCGCACCGGTGAGGCTGGCGAATACCGCCCGCAAATAGGCTTGATGGGCGCGCACCGCGCCATCGGTGGCGGCGCCGAGGCGATTGGTTTCGAAACTCGGCCAGAGCAGGAAATTGGCGGTGATGGCGAGCAATCCACCGAGCAGGGTGAAGCCGATCCGCGAGAGGGCGACGATGCGCGGGCTTTCGCCGGGGACGATTTGTTCAATGAGCAGCACGATCATCGGGGTGAGGATGGCGATGAAGGCGCTATAATTGACCCCGCGCATGGCAAAGGCGGCGACGGCCAGTGGGACCATGGTGAGTGAAATCGCGAGCGGCGTGGTGCAGACCAGCCCGATCAGGGCCGCGATAATGCCGCCTGCAACGGTGCCGCCGACCCGTTCTGCGGCACGGATCCAGGTCGCGGAGAAATGCGGTTGCAGGGTCAGGATCATGGTGATCGCGAGCCAGTGGCCGAACGGGTTATTAATCCGGTGCATCACGAACAAAACCGGCACGATCACACAGGCAATGCGGGTGGCGTGACGAAACGCGACCGATTGCCAGGTTAGGTTGCCGCGCAGGGTTTGCAGGGCGGCGATGATCAAGGGCGGGCTGTTTTCGCCAAATGTTGGATCGGCGCCGGGCGGTGCGGACGAGCTGAGTAACACTGACAAGCGCTCGGCAATGGCGTGAAGCGGGGGTTGCAGCGGGGTTTGGGCATCGCAGGTGCGGGCGCGCCATTGATCCAACGCGGCGCGCCGTTGCGGGTTGTCGAGCGAGCGATCCGCTTCCAGATCAGGGGCGATGCCTTCGAGAAAGCCCGCGATTTGGGTGAGCACCTGCTCGGTGATCGGATCTGCCTTGGTGTCGATCAGCCCATCGCTCAACGCGATCAAGGCCTCGAACACCAAATCGAGTGTGGCGAGGCGCAGCGCAATCCGATTACCGCGCGCACTGGCCGCCCCTTGGCGGCGGAAGGTGGCGAGGGTGATGGCGCGCGCCTGCTCGATCGCGTCGCGCACCATGCGGCGATGGTTGCTGGCGTGGCGGTCGAACTCGGTTTCGGTGGGGTGGCGCATCAGATCGGCGAGGTCGGTGCTGAGAGTGGCGAGCGCGCGGGCGATGCGGGCCAGTGCGGCGCGGGCGGGCGCGTGCGGGCGCATGCGCCACAGGCCGAGCGTGAGCAGAGCGGCCCAGAACGCGCCCATGGCAAATATCGCGCCGATATTGGCGGCTTTGGTGAAGGATGGCACCGGGCCGTCAAGGGCCAGTACGGTAGCGACGCTGAATAAATTACCGAATTGCAGGCCGCCTTGACCATAAATCCGCGACAGGCTGCCTGCGAAAATCAGCGCAGCACCGAGCAACAAAGCGAAAGGCGGGGCGATAGCCAAGAGCGGGGGCAGGATCGCGAAAGCAAGCCCGCCGAGCAGGCCGAGCAGCAGCATCGGGCGCAGCCGGGTGCGCACCGGCCCGCCCGGATCGGCGAAGCAGGCGAGCAGCGCGCCCAACGCGGCGATACCCAGCAGCGGGTGATGCAGCAAGGCGCCGAGCGCCAGAGTGAGCCCAACCGCGATTGCCGCGCGCACGCCTTCGAGCAGGGAAATCGCCCGGAGATCGAGCCGGAAATTCGGTGTGCCCGCGCGAATCGGCGTGGTGAGCGTTTCAGCCTGGGCCATCGATCCCGAACACACCACTGCGCGGAAAGCCGCTGGGAGGTAATTTGCCGGCCCCGGCGCGTCCGCCAAGCCAGGGTGTTAGATTGGTTTCGGTGCGGATTTTATCGCCGAGCGCCCAGCTCAGCCCGGTGGCGTGATCGAAAAACTTCACATCGGCGAGGCCACCATCTTTATATTTTTGCAAGGCGACACCTTGGCCCTTGGTCATTTCCGGGATTTGCGCGGTGGGGAAGACGAGCAATTTGCGGTTTTGCCCGATCACCGCGCAATGATCGCCGGCAACGCGGCGAATCAGCAAGGCTTCCTCGCCGGGCTTGAGGCTGAGCAGTTGTTTGCCGGTGCGCTTTTCGGCCACCAGTTCAGCGCCGCTGACAATGAAGCCCCGCCCGGCGCTGCTGGCGAGCAGATATTTCGCCGCCGGGTCGGCGACAAACACCGTGCGTAAATCATCATCATTGCCGAGTTCAATCAGCAGGCGGATCGCCTGACCATCGCCCCGGCCGCGCGGCAAATCACCCGCGCGCAGCGAATAGACCCGCCCGTTAGTGGCAAACAAAGCCAGCCGATCCGTGGTTTCACAGGCGAGCACTGATTTCAGCCGGTCGCCTTCTTTGAAGCGCAGCTCGCTATCGCCGCCGTTGGCGGGTTTGAGGGCGCCTTTGACCGCGCGAATCCAGCCTTTATCGGAGAGGATAACGGTGATGGCTTCGCGTTCGATAAAGGCCTCGGCGGCAACCTCGACCACCGGGGCCGCGCCATCGATGGTGGTGCGCCGCGCGCCGAGTTTGCCGCCGCCAAATCGGGCACGGGTGGTTTTGATTTCGCCGGCGATGGCGGTCCAGCGGCGCGATGGGTCATCGAGCAAAGCCTGGAGGGCGGCGGCTTCGGCGGTGAGTTTGGCGTGCTCGCCGCGCAATTCCATTTCTTCGAGGCGGCGCAGGCTGCGCAGGCGCATATTCAGGATCGCCTCGGCCTGGATGTCGCTCAGGCGGAAACTGGCCATCAGCACCGGCTTGGGCTCATCCTCAGTGCGAATAATCCTGATCAGCTCGTCAAGATTAAGAAAAACCGCCAGATAGCCTTCGAGGATTTCGAGCCGCCGCGCAATCGCTGTGGCGCGGTGATTTGAGCGGCGGAGCAGCACGACATGCCGGTGATCAAGCCAGGCTTGCAGCATCGGTTGCAGGCCCATCAGGCGCGGCGTGCGATCCGCGTCGATCACGTTCATATTCATCGAAAATCGCTGCTCGAAGCTGGTGGCGCGGAACAGGCTGGCCATTAGCATGTCCGGATCGACGCTGCGGCCTTTAGGTTCCACCACAATGCGCAGCTGGTCGCTGCTTTCATCGCGAATATCGCCGAGCAGCGGCAGTTTTTTATCGGCGAGCAGTTCGGCCACTTGTTCGATCAGCCGGGATTTTTGCACCTGATAGGGGATTTCGGTGATGACGATTTGCCAGGTGCCGTGTTTGAGATCCGACTTGCTCCAGCGGGCGCGGACCCGCAGCGAACCCCGCCCGGTTTCGTAGGCCGCGCGCAAAGTGGCGCGATCTTCGACCAGGACGCCGCCGGTGGGAAAATCGGGCCCTTGCACGAAGCGGAGCAAATCTTCGGTGGTGGCGTCAGGATGTTTGATTAAATGGATCGCGGCATCGCATAATTCGCCCGCATTATGCGGCGGGATCGAGGTTGCCATGCCGACGGCGATGCCGGTCGCACCATTGGCCAGCAGATTGGGGAAGGCGCCGGGCAGCACAATCGGTTCGCTATCTTCGCCGTCATAGGTCGCGCGGAAATCGACCGTGTCTTCATCGATGCCGTCGAGCAGAGCGGCGGCGATTTCGGTCATCCGGCTTTCGGTGTAGCGCATCGCCGCCGCGTTATCGCCATCGATATTGCCGAAATTGCCTTGGCCTTCGATCAGCGGGTAGCGCACCGCGAATTCCTGGGCGAGACGGACCAGGGCTTCATATATCGACATATCGCCATGCGGATGGAACTTACCCATCACGTCGCCGACCACGCGGGCGCATTTTTTGAAGCCCGAGCCGGGATCGAGCTTGAGTTGGCGCATCGCGTAAATCAGCCGGCGATGCACCGGCTTTAGCCCATCGCGCACATCCGGCAGCGAGCGCGCCATGATGGTGGACAGTGCATAAGCGAGGTAGCGTTCGGATAGAGCTTCGGCCAAGGGCGCATCATGCACCACGCCGCGCAGATCATCAGGCATTATCGGTCTCCGCCAATCGGGCGAGCTGGTCATAGAGGGCTACGCGTGCCCAGGGAAGCGGGGCATTATGCGCGGCGAACGCGGCGCGGGCCAAAAAATGCCCGGTGAGCGCCAGCCCGTCGCGAATCGCGGTCCAATCCGGGGGTGGATCGTCACGGTCATGACCCAGAAAAGCGGGAAGTGGCAGCACACGCGCGCGCCATAATCCCACCGCCTCAGCCGAAACGGCGCAACCGGTGCGCGGGGAAACGAAGGTCAGATTTTCGGTGCTGCCGGTGACCGCGCAGCGTCGCAAATCAAGCCCGTACCCCAAATCCGTGAGCAAATCACGCTCAAAGCGCACCAAAGCGGGTAAGGCGTGGGCAGTGTCGGTAATGCAAGCGAGCAAACGGGCCAAAGCGATGAATAAATTTTGGTGCGGTTCGCGCTCGGGCAACGCCCCGGCGGTGACCGCGCAGGCGGCGCGCAAAATGGCCAGAGCGAGCGCGTCGCCCATTGCCAGAGCGGCGGCGGGGTGAATCAATTCGCCGGAGAGGGTACCCAACTGCTCGGGCAGCCGAGCGACCCAGCGCGCCGCGAGCAGATTACCGGGCTGCCAGGTGGCCACCTGACGGCGGGATGCGCCGCCGCGCGCCAGACCGTGCCAGGTGCCGAGCGTTTCGGTCAGCACGCTCACCCGGGCGTCGGATTCGCCGAAACGAACGCTGTCCAGCACAATCGCGGGTTCGGACCACTCCAAGCCTGTTAGTCAAAGCCAGGGTCGAGGATTTCGGCCCAGGCATGGCCGTTGCCATCGGCGGGATCGGCCATTTCGGTGGCGATTTCGACCCAGGCTGGGCCGGAAATCAGCGGCAAATCGATTTGCCAGGGTACTGATTGGCCGGGATCGACCACGATATCGGAGGCGACGGCGGTGGTTGGATGGTTGGTTAAGGTGATGGTGAGGCGAAACCGCACCGGCCTGGTCTGCGGATGGGCGACGCGCACGGTTGCGGTGAACTGCTTCGGGGCGGTGAGGGTATGATGGAGGCGCAGCCGCGCCGGGGGTGCGCCGCCATGATTGGGGTGCAGGCGAAAGCCGGTCTCGCCGATCGGGAAAAACGCCCAGGGCGCGTCCGCGCAATCATGGCGTTCGCAGCGGGTTGGCGGGCCGGTGAAATCGATCAAAGCGGTGCGATTGGCTGGACAGGGGGGTGGCGGGTTGAGACGCAGGAACATCGCATAACCGGCACCGACCCGTTGTAAATGGCTGGAATCCGGGAGGGCGGATCGGAGGGCGGTGGGAATCGTCCCGGCGGCATCGCGCTTGATCGCGATGATAGTGGCGGCGTCGAGCATGGTCGGATCAAGGCTGAGCAGCAGGCGCGGATCGATAATCAACAAATCAACCCGGTCCCAGCCGCGCAGGCTGAGCAGCGCGTTAAAATTGGTCACCGGGATCGGTCCGGCTTCGTGCCAATCGAGTTTTGGTTGGCCGGTTTCGGCATCATGACCGGTCATTGCAGCGGTGCCTGCGGAGGCGGCCAAACCAGCGTTGAGCAGGGTGATGCGCGGATGGGAAGTGCAATTCAGCCGATGCAGGCGCGTCAGCGCGGGATCGGCCTCGACGCTGATCAATGATGCGCTGGGATATTGTGCGGCGAGGGCAGTGCTCAGGAAGCCTTGCCGTGCGCCCAGATCGACGATCCGCCGGGGCGCGAAGGGCAGGCGCAGATCATCGCGCAGGGTCTGCATCGCCTGTGCGTGATCGGCGGAATCGGCGGTGCCTGCGCGCAGCCAGAGCGGCGTGCCATCGGCGCTGGGATCAGGGTTGGGGGCGGCGATCAGGCCGATTTCATCGTCGCGATCAGGGGGTGGGGTCGGGCTGGGTATGGGAGCCGGGCTTGGTGTTGGTGCGGGCTCAGCGTCGGGGAGGAGCGAAAAATCGACATCGGGGCCGAGCAGGATTTGCGCGAGATGGGTGCGGGTGGCGCGCGGCAAAGGGGCGTGCCAACGGGCGAGATCGGGCTCGGTGCTCATTTACTGATCCGCAAGCGCATCGCGCGCGATTTGGGCGAGGTAGCGCGCGGCGATGGGCAAAATCGCGTCGTTAAAATCATATTTATCATTGTGCAAAAACTGCCCGTCAGCCGCCGGTCCGTTGCCGATCCAGGCATAGGCGCCGGGGATGGCTTGGAGGAACGCACCGAAATCCTCGCTGGCCATGGTGGGCGGCACGTCATCGCGCAAGGTCAGTCCGGCGGCGTGCGCGCTGCGCTGGGCGCGGGCGGTTTCGGTGGGATCATTGATGGTCGCGGCGACGGCGCGTTCAAAGCTGACCGTCGCGGTGCAGCCCAGCGCCAAGGCGGTGTTGGTGACCACCGCCTCAACCCGAGCGGCGACGGCGTCGAACACGGCGGGGCGCATGGCCCGGACCGTGCCGCGCAGCGAAACGGTTTGCGGGATTTGATTATCGGCCTCCGCCGCTTGCAGCACACAAATCGACACGCAGGCGGCATCCATCGGATCGACCGAGCGCGCGACCACGCTTTGCAGGGCCACCAAAATATGTCCGGCGGCGATCACCGGATCGTGGGTTAAATCGGGCATCGCCGCGTGGCCGCCATGGCCCTGCACGGTAATCGCGAGGCGTGCCCCTTGCGCCATCAGCGGTCCGGGGCGCAGAGCGACGATCCCCGCCTCCAAGCCCGGCCAGTTATGATAGCCAAAAATCCGGTCCATTGGGAATCGGGTGAGCAACCCATCATCGAGCATCGCTTGCGCGCCGCCGAACCCTTCTTCAGCCGGCTGGAACAATAAATGCACAGT
Source organism: Pseudomonadota bacterium (assembly GCA_021828605.1). Next base: position 18,833 of record JAJZEG010000067.1, read on the forward strand.
GCCCGACCAGGACGGATCATCGCGCAGCAGCATCGCCGCACCAAGCAGCGAGACGGTGTGGCCATCATGACCGCAGGCATGCATCACGCCCGGACGCGTCGAGGCGTGGGCGGCATTGGTTGCTTCATGGATCGGCAAGGCGTCCATATCGGCGCGCAACCCGACCGATCGATTGCCGCCGCGCCGCAAACTCGCCACCACGCCATGGCCGCCGATCCCCGCCTCGAACGGGATTCCGAGGTCGGTCAAGCGCGCGCAGACGAATTGCGCGGTATCGTGCTCAGCAAGGGATAGTTCGGGGTGGCGATGCAGATAATGGCGCCACGGGGTAAGGGTATCGAGCAAAGAATCCATGCGATCCACCAAATTACGCCGAAGAGACTATCATTTTGGGGATGGTCGCGCCAGCGGAAGCGTTAGCCGGACCAGAAGACCCATCCCCCGCGACGCGGTTGGGCAGCGCGGGGGTGGGAGCAGGTCAGCCTTCGCGCTCGACAATCATTTGCTTGATTTTGCCGATGGCTTTGGCCGGATTCAGGCCCTTCGGGCAGGTTTGCGTGCAGTTCATGATGGTATGGCAGCGATAGAGCTTGAACGGGTCTTGCAGCGCATCGAGCCGTTTGCCGGTATTTTCATCGCGCGAATCAGCGATCCAGCGATAGGCCGCCATCAGCACGGCGGGGCCGAGATAGCGATCACCGTTCCACCAGTACGAGGGGCAAGCGGTTGAGCAGCAGAAACACAGGATACATTCCCACAACCCGTCGATTTCCGCCCGCTCTTCGGGGCTTTGCGGGCGTTCGCCATCCGGTGGGGCCGGGGTTTCGGCCTGCAGCCAAGGCTCGATGGCGCGATATTGCGCATAGGCCTGGTTCAAATCAGGCACCAGATCCTTGACCACCGGCATATGCGGCAGCGGATTAATCGCCACCGCATTTTTGACCTCCTCAATCGGCTTGAGGCAGGCCAGCGTGTTGGTGCCGTCGATATTCATCGCACAGGAGCCGCAAATCCCCTCGCGGCACGAGCGGCGGAAGGTCAAGGTGCTGTCGATCTCGTTTTTGATTTTGATCAGCGCATCGAGCACCATCGGCCCGCACGCATCAAGATCGATTTCATAGGTGTCGGTGCGCGGGTTGCCACCATCATCGGGGTTCCAGCGATAGACCTTGAACGATTTGACCCGCTTGGCGCCGGGCGCGGCCTTGAAGGTTTTGCCGCTGGTGACGCGACTATTTTTCGGGAGAGTGAGTTCAGCCATGATGCAGGCCCTTTATCAATAAACGCGCTTTTTCGGCGGGAACACCGAAACATCGTTGGTCATGGTTTGCATGCGCACTTTGCGGTAATCGAGCGACACATCGCCCGCATCAGTGCAGGTGGCGAGCGAATGTTTCATCCAGTTTTCGTCATCGCGCTCGGTGAAATCATCATGGGCATGCGCGCCCCGGCTTTCATGGCGGGCTTCCGCCGAGACCATGGTGGTCAGCGCGTTGCCCATCAGATTTTGCAATTCCATCGCTTCCATCAGATCCGAGTTCCACACCATGCCGCGATCCGCGATGGCGATATCCGACAGGCCGCGCCACAGATCGGTCATTTTGGTGACGCCCTCGGCGAGGGTTTTCGAATTACGGAACACCGCCGCGTGGTTTTGCATGGTGCGCTGCATGGAATCGCGCAAATTGGCGATGTGCGACCCACCTTTGGCGTGGCGCGTTGCATCCAGCCGATCAAGCGAGGCCTCGCCCGCACGCGCGGGCAGCGCCGCCTGACTGGCGCCGGGGGTGACGATTTTCGCCGCCTGATGCGCCGCCGCCCGGCCAAACACCACAAGGTCGAGCAGGGAGTTGGTGCCCAGCCGGTTCGCGCCATGCACCGAGACGCACGCTGCCTCGCCCACCGCCATCAGGCCGGGCACAATCGCGTCCGGGTTTTGTGCGGTCGGGCGCAAGACTTCGGCGCGGACATTGGTGGGAATCCCGCCCATATTGTAATGCACGGTCGGCAAAACCGGGATCGCCCCCTTGGTCACATCAACACCGGCGAACACCCGCGCGGTTTCGGAAATGCCGGGGAGCCGCTCATGGAGTTGCGCCGGATCGAGATGTTCCAGATGCAGCATGATATGGTCCTTGTTCGGACCACAGCCGCGCCCTTCCATGATTTCGATGGTCATTGAGCGCGACACCACATCCCGCGACGCCAAATCCTTGGCACTCGGGGCATAGCGTTCCATGAAACGTTCGCCCTCGGCATTGGTCAAATAACCGCCCTCGCCGCGCGCGCCCTCGGTGATCAGGCAGCCTGCCGGGAAAATACCGGTCGGGTGGAACTGCACGAACTCCATATCCTGCAACGGCAGGCCGGCGCGCAACGCCATGCCCGCACCATCGCCGGTGCAGGTATGGGCCGAGGTGCAGGACAAATAGGCGCGGCCATAGCCGCCGGTGGCCAATACCACCAGTTGCGCGCGGAAGCGGTGGATGGTGCCGTCATCGAGGCACCAGGCCATCACCCCCCGGCAACGGCCTTCATCATCCATGATCAGGTCGGTGGCGAAATATTCGACAAAAAACTCGACATCATGCTTAAGGCTTTGTTGATACAAGGTGTGCAGGATCGCATGGCCGGTCCGGTCGGCGGCGGCGCAGGCGCGGCGCACCGGCTCCTTGCCGAAATCCTTCATATGGCCGCCAAACGGGCGCTGATAGATTTTGCCATCTTCGGTGCGGCTGAACGGGACGCCGAAATGTTCCAGCTCATACACCGCCGGAATCGCCTCGCGGCACATATATTCAATCGCGTCTTGATCGCCGAGCCAATCCGAGCCTTTGACCGTGTCATACATGTGCCAGCGCCAATCATCCGGCTCCATGCTGCCCAACGCAGCGCCGATCCCGCCTTGGGCGGCGACGGTATGGCTGCGGGTGGGGAACACTTTGGTGATGCAGGCGGTTTTCAGCCCGGCGCTGCCCATGCCCAGCGTGGCGCGTAAACCCGACCCGCCCGCGCCGACCACCAGCACGTCATAGGTGTGATCGATAATGGTATAAGCGCCGGTCGATGGCTTGGAAATCGCGTTCATAGTGAGACCCTTGCAAAAACTGCGATGTCAGAAATCGGATAAAGCGCGCTTGTTACAATGCGAGCTTGAGCACCGACACAATGGCTAACAGCCCAAACAGCACGGCCACGCCGCGCACCAGGAGCAGACAGGCGATGCGCCGACCCTCGGCATGGATGTAGTCTTCGATCACCACCTGCAAACCCAGCTGCAAATGATAAAACATCGCCAGCGCGAGGGCGATGAACAAAACCGCGTTCCACGGCTCGTGCATATAAGCGATCATCGCGGCCTGGTTTGCACCGGCGAGCAGCAAGACCGAGGCGACGAAATAAAGCGACAACGGCAAGAGCGCCAAAGCGGTCAAACGCTGTGCCCACCAATGATGCAGGCCGGACTTGGCCGAACCGTAGCCGCGCGCGCGGCCCAAGGCGGAGCGCATGATTGCCGGGCGGAGGGTTTGGTTAGCGCCGGTATTTTGTTCGGTCATGATGTTACCCGATCACCAAAAACAGGCCCCAGAACAGCACGCTCAGACCCACGGTTGCGATCAGCACCGCATAGCCGGTGCGGCGCATCACCGGGATTTCATAGCCATAACCGGCATCCCAGAACAGATGCCGGATTCCGTTGCAAAAATGGTAAAATAAAGCGAGGGTAAAGCCGAACAAAATCAGCTTGCCCAGGATCGAATCGAGCAAGGCCTGGACCATGCCGAAGGCGCTGGGCGAGGTGGCCGCCGCTGCCAGCCAGGCCGCCAGCAGCAGCGCGCCGAGCGACAAGGCAATGCCGCTAAATCGGTGGAAAATTGACAAAGCCGACGAGATTTGCGGACGATAAACTTGCAAATGCGGCGAAAGCGGGCGGCGGACAATGACGCCGTTTGAGTTGCGCCCCTGCATCAAGGCCTCGCGAACATCCTGCACCACGATCAATCCCCCTTACCAGCCAAATGCTGCGTCTGCTTACTGCCCGAGCCCGCGACGGTCAATGAAACCAGACCGTGCATGATCATGGCTTATATCCCTCAATATAGGGTTAAGATTCCTGCGCACCCCGACTATTCAAGCCAATATTTGCACCAAGCGGGTACGGCGGGTTCGGCAGCTTTCCAAATCGCGCAGCACCGGCACGTCATACTGGGCGAGCGGCGCGAAACCTTCGGTCGGCGCATAGGCGCGGCCCGGCTCGGCCAGCCAGATTTCGGCGTGCGCGGCGAGGCCCCGCAGCCAGGGCATGATCCGCGCCGCCATCGGCGCCTCGTAGCAAATATCGCCGCATAAAATAATATCCGCCTCCAGCCGCGCGCCAACCCGGTCGGCAATGTCGATCATGACTTCAACGCCATTCAGCTCTGCGTTTACCGCAACCGCGGCACCGGCCATCGGATCGATATCAATGGCCTGCACCCAGGCTGCCCCGGCATGCTTGGCGGCAATCGCGGCGACCCCGCCGCCGGTTGCGAAATCGATCACCCGCTTGCCTTTGATCCGCGCCGGGTGATCCAACATGAACCGCGCGAGCGCCGCAGAGCCCGGCCAAACAAACGCCCAGTAGGGTGGGGCGATGCCGTGCCGATCCAGGAAATCTTCGCTGGCCTGCCAAATCGGGGTGATTTCACTCGCCTGATAGGCGGATAATTCCGGGCAAAGCGGCACGGCGGCGGGGCTGGTTTGCGCGCGAATGAACGCGGCCTTGGCCTGCGGGTTCAATGGCCGACCAAAATGGCGAACGCGACGGCGAGCCCGACCGCCCGGTTGAGCTTGAATAAAGCGAGGCAGCTTGCCGGGTCGTTGATATCGAGGGCGATCACCTGCCAGGCCAGCAAGCTGGCGGGAATGATCATGGCGGCCCAGCCCCAGGCATCGATATCGCTGAGCGCGAAAGCCAGGAGCAGTAAACCCAAGGTGCCCGCATAGCAGCGGGCGAGGAACGATCGGGTTTGTGCGCCAAACCATCGCGCGGTGGATTTGATGCCGACCAGAGCGTCATCCTCGCGGTCCTGATGCGCGTAAATGGTATCGTAGCCGAGAATCCAGCAAATCGCCGCGCCATAGAGGGATAACCCGGCCCAACTCAGCGACCCCTCCGCCGCGATAGTGCCGAGCAAAGCGCCCCAGCCGAAGGTCAGGCCGAGTACAATTTGCGGAAACCAGGTGACGCGCTTGGCCGCCGGATAGAGTGCGACCAGGATCAGCGACGCGGCGCCGGTCAGTTGCGCCGGGCGATTAAGCTGGAGCAAAATCACCAAGCCCAGCGCCAGCAAAAGGACCAAAAACCCGATTGCGCCGGGCACCGACACCGTGCCTGCGGCGAGCGGGCGACCGGCGGTGCGCGCCACCGCGCGATCCAGCTTGCGATCCCATAAATCATTGACCACGCAGCCCGCGCCGCGCATCACCGTGGCGCCCACGCCAAACAGCGCGATCAGCCATAGGCTGACCCAAAATCCCCGATCCGCGAGCAAAATCCCCCATAGCCCCGGCAAAAACAGCAGCCAGACGCCGATGGGCCGATCAAGCCGGGCCAGCAAGGCGAAGGGCTGTGCCGCGCGGGGCAGAAGCGCAATCCAGCCATCACGGCGGATATCGGTAAAACCGGCAGGGCCTGCTACAGGGCTGGTCATGGCATCAATCATCCGCCTTTATCACGATGGGAAACTCGCATCCGGCGCGGTTATTGCCATGGATCAGGCGCGTGCGCACTATCTGGCGCATGTGATGCGGCGCGGCCCGGGCGATCGGCTGCGCCTGTTCAACGCTGTCGATGGCGAGTTTGACGGCTTCATTACCCGGGTGGCGCGCAACGAAGCCCTGATCACGCTTACCGCGCAATACCGCGCACCCGAGCCCGAGCCGGATGGCTGGCTGTGTTTCGCGCCGATCAAGCGCGATGCCAGCGAATGGGTGGTGGAGAAAGCCACCGAATTGGGCGTTGCGGTCATTCAACCGGTGATCACCGCGCGCACCCAGCCGCATCGGCTGAACCCCGAACGGCTGGCGGCGATTGCGATGGAGGCGGCGGAACAAAGCGAGCGGCTGGGGGTGCCGGACATTCGCACCAGCCTGCCTTTGACCACCTTATTACAAAGCTGGCCGCCCGCGCGGCGGCTTTATGTTGCGACCGAGCGCAAAGCAGCGCCCGCTTTACACGCACCCGCTGATCATGCGTCCCATGATGCGCCGCATGATGCGCAACCTTGGGGCCTATTGATCGGGCCGGAGGGCGGATTTGCGCCAGCGGAGCTTGACGAGTTGGCTCGGCATCCCTTTGTTACCCAATGTTCACTTGGACCACGGATCCTCCGGGCCGAGACCGCCGCCATTGCCGGGCTGGCCCGGCTACTCGCCGCGCCGCAGGCACGCTGACAGGAGATTGACGTGTCCAACCCCGGCGCCGCCGACACCACGATTATTACCGCGCCCCGCCAGCTTGCTGACTGGTTCGCGGTCGGCTGTAAGCCCGCCGCCGATTACCGGATTGGCACCGAGCATGAGAGTTTCGGCTTTCATCACACCGATCAGACATCGATCCCCTACGAGCCGGATGGCATTCGCGCGGTGCTGGAATCGATTGCCGCCAATGAAGGGTTGAGCCCGATTTTGGATCGGGGCCAGCCGATTGGGCTGACCGGCGAGAATTTTTCGATCTCGCTGGAGCCGGGCGGGCAGTTCGAGCTGTCCGGTGGGATTGTTGCCGATTTACACGCAACGCGCGACGAAATTGCCGCGCATTGCGCGCGGGTGCAGCGTATCGCCACGACCCTCGGTCTCGGTTTTGCCCCGCTGGGCTTTCACCCGACGGCCAAGCGGGATGATTTATTCTGGATGCCCAAGGGCCGCTACGCGATCATGCGCGCGCACATGCCCCGGGTGGGGACGCGCGGGCTGGATATGATGCTGCGCACCTGCACGGTGCAGGCCAATCTGGATTTTCACTCCGAGACCGACATGGTGCGCAAAATGCGCCTCGCACTCCGGTTGCAGCCTTTGGCCAGCGCTTTATTCGCCAATTCGCCGTTCCGCGAGGGGGCGCCGAACGGCATGCTCTCCAACCGCGCTTACACCTGGC
>JAJZEG010000308.1 GCA_021828605.1 Pseudomonadota bacterium
GAGTGCGGAGGAGATTAGCGTGCGCGGGCTGATGGAGATTTGTCTTGAGGAGAATGATCGGCGGTTTGCCGGCTATGATCCGCGCTTGCTGCGCCCGACCACCATGCCGTTTCTGGTGCGGCTGGCCTTGCGGGTGATGCCGCGCGGGAAGCCTGCGGCACAGGCGGCATGAACGACAAGCAGATCGCCTATTGGAACGACGTCGCCGGGCCGAAATGGGTGGCCATGCAGGGGGCGATGGAATCGCGGCTCGCCCCGGTTGATGCGCTGTTGCTGGCCGAGGCGGCGCCGCAGGCGGGCGAGCGGATTTTGGAAATTGGCTGCGGCACCGGCACCACCACGGCACTGCTCGCGGATGCGGTGGGGCCAGAGGGTGCGGTGTTGGCGGTGGATGTGGCGCGCCCGATGTTAGAGGCGGCGCGGATTGGGCTGGCCGGGCGTCAGCAGGTGCGGCTATTGGAGGCGGATGCGGCGGGTTATCGCTTTGAGCCGGTTTATCATCGGGTGGTGTCGCGGTTTGGGGTGATGTTTTTTGAGCAGCCATTGGTGGCTTTTCAAAATATCGCCCGGGCGCTGAGACCGGGCGGGCGGCTTTGCTGTGTGGCCTGGGCGCCGCTTGAGCAAAATCCGCATTGGGCGGCGACGTTTGAGGTGGCGGTGGCGGCTTTGGGTGCGCCCAAGCCGCGTAAGCCGCACGCGCCGGGGCCGCTGGCGTTTGATGATGCGGAATATGTTAGAGAAATGTTAGGCGAGGCGGGCTTTGTTGACGTCGCGGTGCGGTCGATGGCGATGGCGCTGCAAGGCGAGTCACTGGCGCGCGAGGCCGAGATTGCGACGCTGATCGGGCCATCCGGGGCGTTGCTGGATGAGAAAGCGGCGGATCCGGCGATGCGGGCGCGGTTGCGTGGGGCGTTTGAGCGGGCTTTGGCCGGGATTGTGCGCCCGGGCGTGCAGTTACCGGCGATGGTGCATGTGGTGACTGGGCGGGTTTAGGTGGGACGGCATTACAGGACGTTGTGGTTGGAAGCTTTCGACGTTTTCATATAAAGTTGGACTAACCGCACAAAGCCTTTCTGGCAGGCAGCCTTCATCGGCCATCCATGAGATTATCCTCCGGCAATGCGTCCGCTGAATTATAGATCCAAGGTCGTTTCTGGTCATTTTTTACTTTAATGCTCATCGCCGATACTTTATGCTTGGAATGGAAGGTCTGGCTGATTGTTGTTTGGCACCAGCGTCTCATATCGGGCCAGCGCCTCTTTGACCGACCTTTCAGCATCTAAGAACAGATTGTCGGCATTATACGGCAAGAGGGTATGTTGGATCATTGAGTTAATCTCCTCAAGCGCAATCACATATATGCCAAGCTTCTCAGTAGCCTCGAGGTCAGCCAAAATATCGGCCCGCGGTTGGGAAGTAACGATGACTGGAAGAACTCGGAGGTGACGATTTTTTGACGCGTCGAGTGTCCGGCGTACGCCTTGTGAACGATCATAAAGAATTGACAGTTTGCTTTCAGTCTTCAGCAAGCCCGTGGTGCATTCGATCAAGGCAACGTGACCGTTTGGCGCCGTGGCGATCAAATCGACAGCGTCTTGGATACCTTTTGTTTGACCGAAATGGACAACACTGAAGCCTAACATCCAAAATATCCATGAAATGGCCCTCTCAAGGTCACGTGCATTCCATGTTCTTCTGTTAACGTCGTCAATGATGGACGTCATTGTTTTCAGTGATGGATCAACCAAGTCGTACATGCCTCGTCTTGAATTCAAAATTGATGAGGGGTCTATCAACCAAAAGAAGTGCTGCACTCTATTGGCATAACTGACAAAACACTGCACTACGGCGCCGGGCTCGACATCGAATTCAGTTGTACCGACTTGGTATAATGTCTCATGTACCCACACAAAATTATCACTGAGTAAACGCTGTCGCTGAACGTCTTTGCCAGGGATGATGACTTTATAACCGAGGGCCGCACCCTTTGGATCCAACCCGTGACCGAGGCGGATCATGAGCTTGATTTTACCATCTTTATTAGTTGACGCGGAATCAATGACGGCGATGCTGTCAGAATAAATATCGATGCTGATACCATCATTACGAAAAGGCCCCACGCCATATTCGGTCAAAAGCTCAAGAAAACTATCATATGGTGTTTCAGCCGCCATCAACTCCCACTCAATAACGGATTGATCGATTTCTTGATACATTGAGTGAAACAATCTAAGAATACTGAGTCTGTTCTGTTTATTCATTCCAGATCGGTGTGGTGCTATATAAGAAGCTCGGTGAGCCTCCGGCTGATCACCTTGAAATCGAATGTCCCCGTGGGGAGTATGAATGACACCAGTAAGAGCCATGTCAACAAATTTTTCAATGGTCAGATCTAAATCACTCAGGCGATAATAGTCGGCTCTTATGTTCTCGGTCTCGAAGTGAGGTGGTGGCTCGCGGCTACTGGGCATAAGATGGACTGTGGCTTGTGTCAGTGTAAATTTACCGGCGACGCGAACAGCTACGCAGGCAAAAACAGCGTTCCCAAAAGTTGCAAGATAGGGTCTTGTTTCATCAAGAAATCTTCTGATGGCTTGCTGACTGTGAGATTGGACTGGCATGGCTAACGATGGTGTTCGATTTTACCCTACGTCCGGTCACTGGCAGGCGAGGCATTCTTCGTAATTGGTGGTGCTGACCGCTTCGGTGGGGGCGGGGATGTCGGCGGCGATGTCGATATCATTGACCCTGGAGAGTTTTTCGCTCACCGCGTCGGCGCGTTGGATCGACAGCGAGCGGCAGTAATAGAGGGATTTTACCCCGCGCTTCCAGGCTTGATAATGGATTTGATGCAGATCCCGCTTATGGACATTGGCGGGCAGGAACACGTTGACCGATTGGCTTTGGCAAATAAACGGCGTGCGGTCGGCGGCGTGTTCGATCACCCAGCGTTGATCCAGCTCGAAGGCGGTTTTGAACACGGATTTTTCATCGTCGGTGAGGAAATCGAGATGCTGGACCGAGCCTTTGGTGATGGTGATGTTGGACCAGGTTTCGTCATCATCGCGGCCTTTGGCGGCGAGGAGCTGTTGGAGATGGCGGTTGCGCACCGAGAAGCTGCCGGACAGGGTTTTTTGCAGGAACACATTGGCGGCGATCGGCTCGATGCCGGGGCTGGAATTGCCCGCGATGATCGAGATTGACGCGGTGGGGGCGATGGCGATTTTGTTGGAAAACCGCTCCATCAGCCCGTAATCGGCGGCATCCGGGCAGGGGCCGCGCTCCTCGGCGAGTTTGCGCGAGGCGGCATCGGCACCGTTGCGGATATGTTTGAAAATGCGCAAATTCCAGGCTTTCGCCATCGCACTCTCGAACGGGATGTTCAACGCTTGCAGAAAGGAGTGAAACCCCATCACGCCGAGCCCGACCGAGCGTTCGCGCATGGCGGCATATTTGGCGCGGGCCATGCTGTCGGGGGCTTTATCGATGAAATCCTGCAGCACGTTATCGAGGAAGCGCATGAGATCCTCGATGAAAAGCGGGTTATCGTGCCATTCGAGCCAGGTTTCGAGATTGATCGAGGATAGGCAACAGACCGCGGTGCGCTGCTGGCCGTGCTGATCGAGCCCGGTGGGCAGGGTGATTTCGGCGCAGAGATTGGAGGTTTTGACTTCGAGCCCGGCGAGTTTGTGATGTTCGGGGCGGGCATTATTGACGTGATCGGAAAAGATCAAATAGGGCTCGCCGGTTTCGATGCGGGCGGTGAGGATGCGAATCCAGAGGGATCGGGCGGAGATGTTGCGCACATGCGCGCCGTCTTTGGGTGAGGTGAGCGACCAGCTCTCATCGGCTTCGACCGCGCGCATAAACGCGTCCGACAGGAGAATGCCGTGATGCAGATTGAGGGCTTTGCGATTCGGATCGCCGCCGGTGGGGCGGCGGATTTCGATGAATTCCTCGATTTCGGGATGCCAGACCGGCAAATAGACCGCCGCCGAGCCGCGCCGCAGCGAGCCTTGGGAAATAGCGAGGGTCAGGCTGTCCATCACCCGGATGAACGGCACCACGCCGGAGGTTTTGCCGTTTTGGCCGACTTTTTCGCCAATCGAGCGCAAATTGCCCCAATAGGAGCCGATGCCGCCGCCTTTGGAGGCGAGCCAGACATTTTCGTTCCAGAGATCGACAATGCCTTCGAGACTATCGGAGGCTTCGTTGAGAAAACAGGAAATCGGCAGGCCCCGGCTGGTGCCGCCATTGGAGAGCACCGGGGTTGCCGGCATGAACCAGAGGCGGCTGATATAATCATAAAGGCGCTGGGCGTGGGCCGCGTCATCGCCGTAATAAGAGGCGACGCGGGCGAACAGATCCTGATAGCCTTCGCCGGGGAGTAGATAGCGGTCATCGAGGGTGGCGCGACCAAAATCGGTCAGCAAGGCATCGCGCGAGCGATCAAGTTTGACCTGGAATCGGCCCTGCATTTGCACCGTATCATCAAGCATCGATGGTTCTGCTGAAAGATCAGCGATGGCGGATTTTGAAATTGCGTTCATGCCGGGTCAGCCTTCCTTGGTCGTGGGGGTATATCAACATATAGAGGGCGTGTCGCGCAATCTCATACTAGATGCGGTGGTGAAGATTTTTTCGGCGATATTGGTTGGCATCGGCGGCAAGCCTTGATGCGCCAGGATGTTCGCTGTTTGTTCTGTATCCCGGAAGTCACACTGACGCAAGCGGCGCGGGGGACGAATTACGCCAATGCGGCTTGGAGGGACGCGAGCGGGGCCTGCCAATCGCCGAGCTGGGTTTGGCGGTGCAGGCGCACCGACGGGTACCAGGGCGATTCGCGACCGGTCAGCCCCCAGCGCCAATCGCAGGCGGTGGAGAGCAGGATATGGCAGGGCACGCCGAGCGCGCCCGCGAGATGGGCGACCGAGGTATCGACGCTGATCACGGCATCGAGCGTGCTGATCAGGGCGGCGGTGTCCGCATAATCATGAACCTGGGTGATCGCGTCCGGGAGAGAATATTCGCCGCGCCTGGGGCCGTGTTGCAGCGCGATGGGGGAGAATCGCGCGCCTGCGCGCATATCGTTCAGCAGGGGGGCGAGGATGCCGGGGGGTAATGAGCGGCGCCGATCATTGTCATGGCCGGGATTGCCCGCCCAGACCAAGCCGATTTTGCGGTGTAGGGGGTTGGTATGGGGGGCGAGCCAGCTTTGGGCGCTGGCTTGGAGGGCGGGATCAGCGGTGAGATAGGCGTGGGGGGCGGGGATGGATTCGCGGGTGAGGTTTAAGGCGAGCGGGAGGCTCATTTGGTCAATCGCGTAATCGAAGTGGTGATCATCCGTTTGGGTGGTCAAAGTGATTAAGGTGACCGGGAGTGGGCTGAGCAGGCGGTGCAGAGACGCTGCGCAAGCGAGGGTGATGCGCAGGCCGCGCGCGGCGAGTTCGGGGATGAAGCGCGCGAGCATGATGGTATCGCCCATGCCTTGTTCGGCGCGGATCAGCAGATGTTTGCCTTGGCTGATTTCGCCTTGCCAGAGCGGCGCGGGCAGGGTGGTGAAGGCTTGGCCATGGATTTTATGGCGTTTGCGCCATTCATAGGCGGCGAAGCCGGAGCGATAATCGCCGAGCAGCAGGAGGGCGATGCCGCGATTCCAATGAGGTTGCGGATGATCCGGTTGCAGACTGATCGCGTGTTCGGCATGGGTGATCGCCTCGGTCAGATGGCCAGCGAGACAGGCGGCGTAGCCGCTGGTGACCCAGGCTTCGAGCGATGACGGGTCGAGCCGGGTGGCGGTGGCGAGATCGGCCTGGGCGTCGGCGAGAAGATCAAGATCGAGCTTGGCGGCGCCGCGATTGAGCCAGGCGGCGGCGTCATTTGGGTTGGCCGCGATCAACTGGTCATAGGCGGTGATGGCGCTGGCAAAATCGGCCTGTGCGGCGAGGCTGGCGGCTTTGCTGGCTTGCGCATGGGTGCAAGCCGGATCGAGGGTGAGGGCGACATCCGCCTGCGCGCGGGCGGCCTGGCTATGGCCCGCTTGCAGCAAGGCGGCGGCGAGGCCGGCATGGGCGGTGACGGCGCTGGGGGCGCAGGTGACGGCGGCTTGATAGGCATTGACCGCGCCGAGCGCATTGCCGCGGGCGAGGCGGATCGCGCCATTGATCATCCAGGCTTCGAATTGTACGGTGGGGTGGGCTTGCGCCAAAGCGGCTTCGGCGATGGTGGCGGCGTAATCGAGCGCGCCGAGTGACCAGAGCGCGTTGGCGAGGTTGATTTGGGCGGCGCCGTCCGTCGGATCGAGCCGGAGGGCTTCGGCGAAGCAGCTGGCGGCGAGGGTGAAAAATTGCGTGCGATAGGCCTCCAAGCCCGCGCGGGTGAGGCTGGCGCGGGTGAGGTGGGTGCTGACCGGTGGATCGAAGCGGGAAATGACCGACATAAAGCGGGTTATGACCGGTAAAAATGAAATTTCGGTTAAGCGGGGCCATGCCTCGCTGGAGTTGGATTAACGCGCGGCGAGGGTGGGGTGCTGATAGGGGGTCAAACGCGGGAAATTGCCTTCGGCGATGGCGTCGAGACTGTCGGGGGCGACGCCGAGTTCGCGGGCATAGATCCAGCTTTCGGTGAGAACCTGGCGGACGAAATGACGGGTTTGATCGTTGGGGATCGATTCCATGAAAATGAGCGGATCGCCACCATGACGGTAATGCTGGCCCCAGGCGATGGCGGCGGCGGGTCCGGCATTATAGCTGGCGAGGATATCGAGCAGATTGCCATCGACCCAATGTTGGCGGCTGAGATATTGCAGGTAGGTCTGGCCGAGGGCGAGGCTGACCGAGGGGTTGTTCAGATTGCCGTGGACACCGCTGAGCTGGGCCATGCTGCCAGCGGTTTCGGGCATGAGTTGCATCAGGCCGCGCGCGCCGACCGGGGAGGTGGCGTTGGTGTTGAAGCCGGATTCGTTGCGGGGCAGGGCGTAGAGCAGAG
>JAJZEG010000008.1 GCA_021828605.1 Pseudomonadota bacterium
TTCGCGCCTGCCGCTGCAAATTCGGAGCGTCCTTTGGGCGCTGCGGCCCAGATCACCGGCGGTACGCGGGGCCTGGCTGGATCGTTGAGCGCGCCGGGGCAAACCATCGCGATTGATCAAGGGTGGTTGGAATTGACCGGCTCGGCCTCGGCGGGCGCCTGGGTGTTGGGCGATACCGGCACCGCCCAAGCCGGGATGAGCGGCAGCTTTACCGTTGCCAGCACCACGCTGGGCGGGAACGGCTCCGGCGGGCTGGCGCTGGTTACCGCGACCGGCACAGCCGATCTCAATCTGGGTGCGATCAGCGCGCCGGATGCCACGCTGGCGCTGGGCGGCAGCGCCGTGCTTGCGGCCAGCGCGCTTGATTTGACCACAGGCACATTGATCGACAGCCAAAACGCGACCTTGGTGGTCAGCGGCGCGATCAGCCTCGGCGCCGGGGCCTCGGCATCGATCGGCCCGGTCGCCAGCCTTAGCGCCATATCGCTGATCAATACCGGTTCCCTGATGGATGCCAGCGCCCATGCCACCCTCAGCGGCGGGTTAAGCCTGCAAGCGGGCGGCAGCCTCACGCTTGAGGATGGCGTGCTGACGCTCGGCACGCTGAACATCGCTGCCGGGGCCAGCCTGTCGGGGAGCGGCGCGATCAGCGCTGTGGGTGGTGGGCTCGCGACGCTCGATAACCAGGGTGCGCTGCTTGCCAGCGGCGGGGTGTTGGCGATCAGCGCGGCTTTGCAGGGCGATGCGACCATCGGCGATGGCGCGACCCTTGATTTGGCCGGATCGGCGCAAGGCGGCACAATCAGCTTCGCCGGGTCGCTCGGTTTGCTCGCGCTGAGCGATGCGTCCGCTCAGCATGATGCGGTGCTGGGGCTGACCGGCAGTGACGCGATTGATCTGCTCGGCATTGCGCCCGGCTCGGTGCAACTGAGCGGCGGCACGGTGAGCCTGTCCGGCGTCGCGGCCTTTGCCTTGAGCGTGGCGGCGGGACAGGCGGCGGTGATTGGCGATGGGATGGGCGGCAGCCTGATCACCGAAAGCGGGCCGATGCCCTGCTTTGCCCGAGGCACCCGTTTGCTCACCCCCAACGGCTATCGGGCAGTGGAAAATTTGCAGCCGGGCGATGCGGTGGTGACGGCGCGCGGCCAGGTGCGGCCAATCGCCTGGATCGGCTGGCGCACGCTCGATTTGGCGCGCAGCCCGGCCTCGCTGCGCCCGGTTCGTATCGCCCGCGACGCGTTTGCGCTGAACATGCCGCGCCGGGATGTTTTTCTCTCGCCGCTGCACGCGATTGCCGTGGCCGATGGCTTGACCCCGGCCTGTTTGCTGGTGAATGGCGCGACCATTACCCGCGACGAGCAGGCGCTGGCGGTGACGTATTTTCATATTGAGTTGGCCAGCCATGATATTTTGCTGGCTGAGGGCTTGGCCTGCGAAAGCTATCGCGACAGCGGTAATCGGTCCCGCTTCGCCCATGGGCGTGGCGCCGCGCAAGGGTTTGCGCCACCGTGCCGACCGGCCTTGCTCAATGGCCCCGCCCTCGCCACCGCTCGGCGCAATTTGCATCACCGGGCCGAGGCGCAGGGCTATCGGCTGTGCCATGATCTGCCGATCCAGGCGCTGGCCGGGTCCAGTATTATTGCCGGGCGCATGCGGCGCAACCGGCTGCATTTTGCCGCAGCCGAACCGGTGGATCAATTATTGCTGCGCATGCCAGCCGCGATGCCCGCCGCGACCGATCCGGCGTCAGAGGATCGGCGTCTGCTCGGATTTTGCGCAGGCAAAATCCGGGTGGATGGGCAGGTGGTGGCGGGAAATTTAGCGGCGGGCTGGCATGAGCGCGGACCGGATGATCGCGGCATTTGGAGCGGCGGCTGGGCGAGTATTATTTTGCCGCAAGCGGGTCAGCGCATTGAAATCAACGTGCTGGGGCGCGTGCCGCACTGGATTTTGCCGTCCCATCCCTGAGCCGCAACCCTTGCACAGAAGGGTCGTAAGCGCATTTTACGGTGATGAAATCATTTTTTACCCGCCGCAATTTGCAAATCGCCGTCGCCATCGCCGGTCTGGTGCCGGTGGGGGCCGGGCTGGCTGGGATTATCGCCGGACCCGGTTTTGTCGGCCAGACCGGCGCGGTGCCGGATTTGACCAGCCATTTCGCCTATTTATCCGGGTTGCTGCTCGCCATCGGCCTGTTATTTTATCAAATGATCCCGCGTATCGAGCAGCATACAGCCCGGTTTCGCCTGCTGACCTTGATTGTGGTGATTGGCGGCCTCGGGCGGGTGGCCAGCATGGGGCTGCATGGCGTGCCGGGCGGGTCGATGCTGTTTGCGGTGATGATGGAGCTTGGCGTGACGCCTTTGCTGTGCCTATGGCAGGGGCGCATCGCGAGCTGTTGACAATGATTGGTCGGCGTCATACCAGCGCGGCACTGCTGGGAACGTGGACGGGCCTTCGGGGCTCGCGCCCGCTTGCGTGCGTCGCGTGCAAGCCTACCGGTACAATCAGATCGGGCCCGCATCGGCTCGGCAATAACAGACGAAGGAGATCGCTGTGACCAAGCGCACTGCGAGCAAGTATAAAATTAACCGCCGTCTTGGCGTTAATTTGTGGGGTCGACCGAAATCACCGGTCAATAAGCGCGAATACGGCCCCGGCCAGCATGGCCAGCGCCGCAAGAAGCCCTCCGATTACGGCGTGCAGCTGATGGCCAAGCAGAAATTGCGGGGCTATTATGGCAATATCAGCGAAAAGCAGTTTTTCCGCTATTATGAAGAAGCGGGTCGCCGCAAGGGCGATACTTCCGAGAACCTGATCGAGCTGTTGGAGCGCCGGTTGGATGCGGTGGTGTATCGGATGAAATTCGCGATCACCCCGTTCGCCTCGCGCCAGCTGGTCAGCCACGGGCATATTTTGGTGAATGGCAAGCGGGTGAATATCCCCTCATTCCAGGTGCGCGATGATGACCTGATCGAAGTGCGAGAAAAATCTAAGCAGTTGGCCGTGGTGCTCGATGCCTCGCAAACCGCCGAGCGCGATGTGCCCGATTATATCGAAATCGATCACCGGGCGATGAAGGGCCGCTTCATTCGCGCGCCCAAGCTCGCGGATGTGCCGTATCCGGTGCAAATGGAACCGAATCTGGTTGTGGAATATTATTCACGCTAGAGACTGATCGTTTGGAATTGACGCGCATAATGCGCGTCAATGACAAACGTTGCTCAGCCTCGCAAACAAAGCTAGAGCGCGTCAGATTGACGCGACTGCGTCAATCTGAACATATCGCGCTCTAATTAAATTTCACTCCACAACAAAAGCCCCATACCGCGCGTTGGTATGGGGCTTTTTGTTGGGCGTGTGTTACCACTCAAACGATCCGCCCTCCCGTTGCTGCCTCGACCCGATAAATAGGTATGGATTCTGGTATTTTTATTTTGATATCGTAATGAATTAGGCGCGGGAACGCGCGGTGAGTTGGGTGGGTTTTTGAAAATTCTGGGGATTGGGGTGGTGCAGAGGGGTGATTGGGGGGGGTGGCGCGGATCGGCGCGTGGGTGGGATTTTGGGGGCGGGGAATGGCGGCGGCTTTAGGCGCGGGTGCGGTGGCTTGGGTGGGGGTGCGCTGCGCGCGGCGCGGCACGGTAAGGCGGGGGGTGGAGCGGGCGGTCGGGGTGGTGGCGGATGGTGCCGCCCGGGGTGCGGGGGCGGCGCGCGGATCGGCTTGCTTGCTCAGCAGGCCAGTGAGGCGGGCGGTGAGTTCGGCGAAATAGGCGGCGCATTGGCGGCGCAGCTGATGGCGAAAAGCGCGGGGCAACAGGCTCGCATCAATGACGGCATACAAGATCGACGCCAGCAGCTCGATGAGCTGGGCGAGGAGTTGCTCCGGGGTTTTGTGGGTTGGTGGCGCGGCGGGTTCAGTCACGGGTATATAACAGCATGTTAGTATCTATGTGCGCAAGAGATATTTTGTGCGCAAGAGATATTTTTGGCGGCGAAAATCAGGCGCGGCGGCGATGTGGTGCGGGTGCGATAAGATAGGCTAGAGCGCGTCAGATTGACGCAGTCACGTCAATCTGAACATATAGCGCTCTAATTAAATTTTGCTCCACAACAAAAGCCCCATACCGCGCGTTGGTATGGGGCTTTTTGTTGGGCGTGTGTTACCACTCAAACGATCCGCCCATTGGTTGGCTAATCCAATCGTCGTCCGGCGCGCGCTTGCTTGCTCACCGCTTTCCACTGTCGCTTGGCCGCTGATTCGGCGCGTTTATCGTCGCGGCGGGCCAAATAAGCCTGTTCGCGGGATAGTTTGTGGAAATCACGCAAGCGGCGCGCATCCAGCGCACCGGTCGCGATGGCGGCGGTGATCGCACAGCCCGGCTCGTTTTGATGCTGACAATCGGTGAACCGGCACGCGCTCGCCAGAAGGGTGATTTCACCGAACGTATCGGCCAGACCATCCGCTTGCCAGGCGGTGATCGCGCGGATCCCTGGCGTGTCGAGCACCAATCCGCCGCCTTGCAGCATAATCAGATCGCGGCTGGTGGTGGTATGCCGCCCCCGGCCATTGATATCGGTCGGCTGCACCGCCTGTTGCTCGGTTTCGGCCAAGGCATTCACCAGGCTCGATTTGCCCACCCCTGACGAGCCGACCAATAAAGCGGTTTGCCCTGCACCGATCAAAGCGCGCAGGTTGGCGATGCCCGCTTTGGTCAGGTTCGAGACCGGATGCACCGCCACGCCGGGGGCGGCGATGGCGAGATCGCTGATCAAGGGCTCGGCCTGACCCAGATCGGTTTTGGTGAGCACGATATGCGGGATCGCGTTGCTGCCCCAGGCGGCGCTGAGCAGGCGTTCGAGCCGACGCACCGAGAAATCACCGTCCGCCCCGGTGACGATGAACACCAAATCAACATTGGCGGCGATGATTTGTTCGCCCTGGGTGGCATGGGTGCGGGTTAAATCACCGACCGCGCGGGCGAATTTACTGTGCCGGGGCAATACCGCCTCGATGGTGGCTGACGCGGCATCGATCCGCACGGCGACGAAATCGCCAATCACCGGCAAGCCCTCGGCACCCGGATGATGGCGCAGCCGCCCGGCACAGAGGGCGGCGCGCATGCCGTGTTGCGTGATCACACGATATTGGCCGCGATGATGGGCGATGATCCGCGCGGGTTCGGTGTTTCGCTCCGCGCACGCAGCGAAAGAGTGGGCTAGCGCCGGGCGCCAGCCATAGGCTGAGAGATCGATCATGAGGGTTCAGGCTTCCGAAAACAGGAATCGGGCCGGATCAACCGGCGTCGGCAGGCCTGTGGCGGATTAGCGCGATCGCATGGATCGCCCGGACCCGATCAGGCGTGCGGCGTAATGCCGAGTTCGCGGTCGGCGGCGCGGTTTTGATTATCCATCATGGCACCCTCCTTGATCGACGCATTCAAATGTTGATCGAAATGCCGCCGCTAGGCAAGCGGCGATTAGGGGGCTTCGGGAAAAGCCTGTTTGCGCACTTCATCGGCATAGGTGCTGATCGCCTGGGTGATCAGCCCGGCGCCATCGAGATAACGCTTGGCGAAGCCGGGCAGATAGCCCGCATTCAGCCCGAGCACGTCATGCATCACCAGGATTTGCGCATCGGTGCCGGGTCCGGCGCCGATGCCGATGGTGGGGATGTCGAGCGCCTGGGTGATGCTTGTGGCGAGTTCAGCGGGGATCGCTTCCATCAGCAGCATCCGTGCGCCAGCGGCTGCGAGCGCCTGGGCATCCTCGGTCAGTTGGGCGGCCTGCGCATCGGTTTTGCCCTGGCGTTTGAAGCCGCCGAACTGGCGCACATGTTGCGGGGTGAGGCCGATATGGGCGCAGACCGGGATGGCGCGGGCGGAGAGGAAACGCACGGTTTCCACCATTGGCGCACCGCCTTCGAGCTTGATGATGTCGGCCCCGGCTTTGATCAAGGCTGAGGCCGAGGCGAAGGCTTGGGCGGGACCGGCCTCGAAACTGCCGAACGGCAAATCCGCCATGATCAGGCAATCCGGTGCGCCGCGCGCGACCAGATCGGTGTGATAAATCATGTGATCGAGGCTGACCTTGAGCGTATCGCGTTCGCCTTGCACCGCCATGCCGAGCGAATCGCCGATCAGCACGCCATCGATCCCGGCATCCTGCGCCAAGCGCGCGAACGGAAAATCATAGGCGGTGATCATCACCCGGCGTTGGCCCTCGCGCTTGGCGCGGTCCCAACCGGTCAGTGATTTGCGCGCGCTCACGCGGCATGCTCGCTGATCGGCGTGACGTGGCCCGCATCGACATGGCTGAGAATGCCGGTGGCGATATCGAAATAAAAGCCCAGCACCCGGAGCTGTTGCGCCGCACAGGCGGCGGCGAGCCAGGGGAAGCTTTGCAAATTTTCGAGCGAGAGCCGGATACTCTCGATTTCGCAGCGCAAATTAGCCGCCTGGTGATCATGCGGACAGGCCAATAAGGCGCGCTGCTTGGCGGGTTCGGCGGATTTGATCCAGGGGGCCAGAAAATCCTGCGCCTCGGCCGGCGCCTCGCCCATCAGGGCGGCAACCCCGCCACATTGGCTATGGCCGATCACCGCGATGCGCTTGACCTTGAGCACCCGCACGGCAAACTCAATCGCCGCCGAGGTGCCGTGGCGCGCACCATCCGGCTCATAAGGGGGAACCAAATTGGCGATATTGCGCACGGTGAAAATTTCGCCCGGCGCGCAATCAAAAATCAGCTCCGGGGCGGCGCGGGAATCCGAGCAGGCAATGGCTAATGTGTGCGGCTGCTGACCATAGCGGGCCAAATGCTCGCGCAGTCCGCGTTCATCAGGCCAACGCTGCGCGCGAAACCGTTGATAGCCTTTGATCAGCTCTTCCATGACCCGTATTGCCCCATTCAGACTGGCGTTGCCGTTCGGCATTGCAATGCAGCATCGATAGCAAGGCTGGGCGA